>NZ_JRMM01000024.1:0-37879 GCF_000972905.1 Mycobacterium sp. UM_Kg27 | reverse complement strand
CGCCGTTGCCGCCGGCGCCACCGGTACCGGCCGAGCCCTGCGGGCCCAGGGTGCCTAAGCCGCCGGGGCCTTCCACGGATGCGTGTCCGGTCACATCGGCGATGTCGCCACCGTTGCCGCCGTTGCCACCGCTGCCGCCGTTGCCGATCACACCGTCGTTGCCGTTGGCCGCACCGGATCCAGCCGCGCCGCCGCTACCGCCGGCGCCGCCCGAGCCACCGTTGCCGGGGGCGTTGTACAGGCCGTGCACGGAATCGGTCGTTCCGTGTATCGAGGCACTGCCGTGGCCACCGTTGCCACCGTCGGAGCCCGCCCCGCCGGCCCCGCCGTTGCCACCATTGCCCGCGGTCCCGCCGCCGTTGCCGCCGGCGCCACCGGTACCTCCGGCAGCGCCGCTACCGCCACTGGTCGCCGAGACGTCGGGCGGGGTTCCGCCGTCGCGGTAGCCGTTGACGCCGTCGCGGCCATCGGTCGCGGCCGAGGCGTCGCCACCGTTGCCACCGTTGCCGCCGTCACCGTCGACACCGGCAGCGCCCACGTTGGCACCGGCTCCACCGGCTGCGCCGCCGGCCGCTGCAGCACCACCGTTGCCGCCCGCGCCACCGTTGCCACCGGCGCTGCCGTTGGCGCCAACGCCGTTCACCGCCAGGCCGGCCGCACCGCTACCACCGTCGCCGCCGAGGCCGCCGTTACCACCGACACCGCCGTCACCGTTGGCACCGATCGTGCCATCGGCGGAGCCACCGCTACCGGCAGCACCGCCGACGCCGCCCTTGCCACCGACGGCACCGTTGCCACCGTTGCCACCGACGGCGCCGTTTCCGGAACCGTTGTCGGCGAAGGTGCCTCCGTCGCCGGCCGCGCCGTTGCCCCCATTGCCGCCGGCGCCACCGACACCGCCCTCACCACCGTTGCCACCGATGCCGACGTAGGAGGAACCGGCGCCGCCCGCTCCACCGTTTCCGGCGTTGCCACCGGCTACGCCGTCACCGCCGGTCCCGCCGGAGCCGCTGCCCGCGGAGCCGTTGGTACCGGTCCAACCGGTGCCGCCTGAACCGCCGTTGCCGCCATTGCCCCACGCGCCCATGCCGAAGAAGTCCTGGGCCTGACCCGACGAGCCACCGTTGCCGCCGTTACCCGCGTCCAACGTGGCGGTGCCGCTACCGCCGGCCCCACCGTCGCCACCGTTGCCCCACATCTCGCCGCCGTGGCCCCCGTTGCCGCCGTCGGCGCCCAGGCCGCCCATGCCGCCGTCGCCGCCGTTGCCGATACCGCCGGCGTGGCCGCCGTTGCCGCCGGCTATGCCCTCGAGGTTCGAGTCCCAGCCATTGCCGCCGTCGCCGAACCACAGCCCACCGGCCTGGCCGTTCACACTGTCCTCGGTGCCGTCGGCGCCGTTGCAGATCATCCCGCAGAAGCCGTCGGTAAACGGCGCGAAGAGCTGGTTGACCACCCCGTTGACGCTCGACCCGAAGTCGCTGGTGATCCAGTCCTGCATCATGGCGTGCAGCGGGAGGTAGAAACTGTCCTGCCACATCTGGGCGAAGTCTGCGTCGAACAGGCCACCGTCGGCCGCGCCCGGGACGCCCCACGCCGAGACGTCGAAAAGGTCGAATCCCGAGGTGTTGGTGTCGCCGACGCCGAACATGTCCCAGAACGCGTCGAGGCCGAAGTCCTCGGCCTGCGCGGAAGGCGCGGACGCCAGGGGCGCCATTCCGAACGCCACGAATGCGCCGACCGCGGCTGCCGCCCCGATCGCACGGTCCCGCCGCCGCTGCGCGATCGATTGAGCGTTCTGAGTACTGCGCCGATGATGTGCCACCGTTGGTCCACCCCTTCTGAGCTTTACGAAAACTTTGTTTGGGCTTAGTGAAGACTGTGCCCTTCCCCCACGGTGCTTGACAGTATCGCCTCAGCGGACCGTTGTCCATGTGATGATGTGGCTAAGTGCGATAAAGTCATACCAATAGTTTCGTTTGTCCAGTGCACATATACTTTAAGTCGCCAGGTGAGCGACGGGCTGACCTGCTCATAGGGGTCCACCCCGACGGGCACCGACTGCCCGCTTCGCCTGACGTGCCGCCCGGAGGTCGCTCAGCAATGCCACTGCACCGCAATAAGGTTCCCCGGCGCCGCCAGGCGCACCCCACCGCAACGGCTCGGCGCATACGACGGACCGTTCCCGCGCTGGCGGCACTGGCCGCTTTCGGCCTGGGTCCGGTCGGTCCGGCGCCGTGCGCCCACGCGAACGAGTTCGATTGGATCACCGATCTGCTCAGCCCGCTCTTCGGGGTGCCGGAGCAGGACACGGGCGCCTCGGCCGCGGGCTGGGCCTGGCTGGATCCCACCGTGTGGAGCTTGACCAGCGCAGACCCCTTCGGCAGTGACGCGCTGGCACTGGCCGCGGACGCGTCCGGCGCCGCCGGGTTCTACGAGTGGCTGCATGAGGCTGTGCAGGACTGGATCGACAGTCCGTCCGGTCAGCTGTTCGGCAACTTGGTCAATCCGCTGTTCGCACCGCTGGCCGAGGGCGGTTGCGGCGTGATCTGCAACGGCCCCGACGGGACGGCCGACCATCCCGAGGGCGGGGCCGGCGGGTTGTGGTTCGGCGACGGGGGCAACGGCTGGTCTTCGGACGTCGAGGGCGTCGCCGGTGGCAACGGCGGCAGCGCCGGCCTGTTCGGTGACGGCGGCGACGGTGGCGCCGGCGGCCTTGGCGCCGACGGCGGTAGCGGCGGCCACGGCGGCGGCGTGTGGGGCAACGGCGGCCATGGTGGGAACGGCGGGGACGGCGCCGGCGACGGCGGTTCCGCCGGCAACGGTGGCAACGGCGGCGACAGCAATTACCTCTACGGCAGCGGGGGCGCCGGTGGGGACGGCGGCAACGGCAGCGCCGCCGCCGGCGACGGTAAGACCGCCGGGGCCGGCGGTAACGGCGGCCGCGGAGGCGACGGCGGTCAACTGGGCGGCGGCGGAGGCGCGGGAGGCACCGGAGGCCACGGCGGGGCCGCAACCGGCAACAGCACTGCCGGCGGGTCCGGGGGCACCGGTGGTGACGGCGGCAGGATCGGCGGTAGCGGTGATCCGGCCGGAGGCGGGCAGGGCGGCCACGGCGGCGACGGTGGTACGGCCACCGGGACGGGCAGCCGGGGCGGCCGCGGCGGCGATGGCGGGGCCGGCGGCGGCGCCACCCCGGTGATCGTCGGCACCAGCGGGAGCGACGGCGGCAACGGCGGCGCGGCCGGCAACGGCGGCCAGGCGATTGGCGTCGGGGGCACCGGCGGGACCGGCGGCCACGGGGGCGCCGGCGGCCACGGGGTCGGCTTCGGCGGTGACGGCGGCAACGGCGGCGCGGGCGGAAACGGGGGCGATGGAGCTACCCCCGGCGCGGGCGGGCCTGGCGGCGCCGCCGGCCCGGGCACCGTCCACGGGCAAGCCGGCAACCAAGGCACCCCGGGCCAGCCGGGCGACGCGTCCTGATCGGGCCCTGACGGGCCGGCATCACGCCGAGTACTTGGCCACCAGCTCGTTCTTGTAGAGCTTGCCGGTGTCGGTGCGCGGCAGCTGCTCCTCGAACGCGATCGACCGCGGACATTTGTAGTGCGCCAAGCGGTCCCGCACCCAGTCGAGTAGTTCTGCGGCGAACGCAGGCGTGGCGTCGGCGGGGTCGACGGTCTGCACGGCCGCCTTCACACTCTGGCCCATCTCGTCGTCGGGGATCCCGAACACGGCCGCGTCCAACACCTTCGGGTGCGTGGTCAACAGGTTCTCCGCTTCCTGCGGGTAGATGTTCACCCCGCCGGAGATGATCATGTGGTGGCGCCGGTCGGTGAGGTACAGGTAGCCCTCATCATCGAGGTAGCCGACGTCTCCGACGGTCGTCCAGCCTTGCGCGTGGCGCGATTTCGCGGTCTTGTCCGGATCGTTGAGGTACTCGAAAGCGTTCCCGCCCTCGAAGTAGATCTCGCCGGCCTCGCCGGCCGGCAACTCATTGCCGTCCTCATCGAGAATGTGCACCGCACCGAACATCGCCTTGCCCACCGAGCCGGGATGCTTCAGCCATTCGTCGGCACTGATCAGCGTCGAGCCGTGCGCCTCCGATGAGGCGTAGTACTCATCGACGATCGGCCCCCACCACTCGATCATCTGCTGCTTGATCTCCACCGGGCACGGAGCGGCGGCGTGCATGACCCGCTTGAGGCTGGAGACGTCATACGAATCCCGCACTTCGGCAGGCAGTTTCAGCATCCGGGTGAAGTGTGCGGGCACAAACTGCCCGTGGGTGACCCGATAGCGCTGGATGGCTTCGAGCGCGGACTCGGCGTCGAACTTCTCCATGACAACCGTGGTCAGCCCGGCCGCCTGCACTTGCATGGACCACACCGACGGCGCGGTGTGATACAGCGGAGCGGGACTCAGATAGACCGAACCCGGGCCCATCCATACCGAGACCAGCATCGCCATCAGCCCCGGCACCTCGGTCGGAGGCAGATGCGGCAGCGGACGTTTGATGCCCTTGGGCCGCCCGGTGGTGCCCGACGAGTACTGCAGCAGATCACCTTCGATCTCATCGGCAATGGGTGTCTCCGGCTGGTCGGCAACGCATTCCGGGTAGCGCTGCCAGCCGTCCAGGTCACCATCGGCGATCAGCAGCAGCTCGGGCAGGCCGGCCGGCAAGTGCTCAGCGAGGTCGGCGCAGGTCTGGCGCAGCGCAGCCGAGCCGATGATCGCCTTGGCGTTGCTGTTGTCGATGATGTACGCGGCTTCGGCAGCTGTCAGATGAGTGTTGATCGGCACGTAGTACAGGCCGCTGCGCCGTGCCGCCCACATCGCCGCGTGGATGTGCTCGTTGTTCTCCATGATGATCGCGACGACATCGCCCTCCACCAGCCCTGCGGCGCGGAAGAAGTGCGCCAGCCGGTTCGCCCGGGCTTCCAGCTCAGCGAAGGTGACGACGATGCCGGAGGGGTGCAGGATGATGGCCGGGTTCTCGGCTTCGAGGTGCTCGCGAATCTGCATGGGCTGACTGTACTGGGGCCAAACTTGACGGCTGTCAAGTGGGGGCGTCAGGGACGCGAACCGTCCCCCGCGCCCGGAGAATGCAGAACCGCACCCGGGGAATCCCCTGGGTGCGGTTCTGCGAAGTGCTCGAAACCGGGCTACTAGCCCAGGCGCTGCTTGAGTGCCTCGAACTCGTCGCGCAGCCCGGTGGGCAGCTTGTCGCCGATGAACTCGAACCACTCCTCGATCAGCGGCAGCTCCGCGCGCCATTCGTCGGCGTCAACGATCAGCGCCTGATCCACGTCGGCGGCGGCCACGTCCAGCCCATCCAAGTCCAGGTCGGCAGCGCTGGGCACGGTGCCGATCGGGGTCTCCTGGCCGCCGGCATTGCCCTCGACCCGCTCGACGATCCACTTCAGCACCCGGCTGTTCTCGCCGAAGCCCGGCCACAGGAAGCGGCCGTCGTCGCCGCGACGGAACCAGTTGACGAAGAACACCTTGGGCAGCTTCGACTCGTCGGAGTGCTTGCCGGTGTCGATCCAGTGCTGCATGTAGTCGCCGGCGTTGTAGCCGATGAACGGCAGCATCGCCATCGGGTCGCGGCGCACCTTGCCCACCGTGCCCTCGGCGGCCGCGGTCTGCTCGCTGCCCATGGTGGCGCCGATAAAGACGCCGTGCTGCCAGTCGCGGGCCTGACTCACCAGCGGCACCGTGGTCTTGCGACGGGCGCCGAACAGGATAGCCGAGATCGGCACGCCCTGCGGGTCGTCCCACTCCGGCGCGAGGATCGGGCACTGCGACATCGGGGTGCAGTACCGCGAGTTCGGGTGAGCGGCAGGGGTTTCCGACTCGGGCGTCCAGTCGTTGCCCTTCCAGTCGGTCAGGTGCGCCGGGGTCTCCCCGCCGATGCCCTCCCACCACACATCGTTGTCATCGGTGTGGCCGACGTTGGTGTAGACGGTGTTTCCACGCTCCAGCGTGATCATCGCGTTCGGGTTGGAGCTGCGGCTGGTGCCCGGAGCCACGCCGAAGAAGCCCGCTTCCGGGTTCACCGCGTAGAGCCGGCCGTCCTTGCCGAACCGCATCCACGCGATGTCGTCGCCGAGGGTCTCGGCACGCCAGCCCGGGATGGTCGGCTGGATCATCGCCAGGTTGGTCTTGCCGCAGGCCGAGGGGAACGCCGCCGCCACGTAGTAGGCCTTGTTCTCCGGCGAGATCAGCTTGAGGATCAGCATGTGCTCGGCCAGCCAGCCCTCGTCGTGGGCCATCGCCGACGCGATCCGCAGCGCGTAGCACTTCTTGCCCAACAGCGCGTTGCCGCCGTAACCCGAGCCGTAGCTCCAGATCTCGCGGGTCTCCGGGAAGTGGGTGATGTACTTCTCGGAGTTGCACGGCCACGGCACGTCCTGCTCGCCTTCGGCCAGCGGGGCGCCGACCGAGTGCAGACCCTTGACATAGGCGCCGTCGGTGCCGATCTTCTCCAGCGCCGCGGTGCCCATCCGGGTCATCACCTTCATCGAGGCCACCACGTAGGGCGAGTCGGTGATCTCGACGCCCAGCTTGGGGTCCTCGGCGCCCAGCGGGCCCATGCAGAACGGGATGACGTACATGGTGCGACCGCGCATGCAACCGCGGTACAGCTCGGTCATGGTGGCCCGCATCTCGTCCGGGTCCATCCAGTTGTTGGTGGGGCCGGCCCCTTCCTGGGTGCGGCTACAGATGAAGGTGCGTGACTCGACCCGCGCGACGTCGGCCGGGTCGGAGAGCGCCAGGTAGGAGTTGGGCTTCTTCTTTTCGTCGAGCTTGACCGCGGCGCCGGACTCGACCAGCAGGCCCATCAGCCGGTTCCATTCCTCCTCGGAACCGTCGGACCATTCCACCCGGTCGGGCTGGGTGAGCTCCGCGACCTCCCGAACCCAGGCCAACAACTCACCATGCTTCGTCGGGGCGGTGTCCAGACCGGGAATGGTCGCTGAGGTCATTGAGCTCTCCTGTGTAACCTGTGTCACTCGGTGGCGTTGCCGCAGCTGCGCGCCGCTGTCACCTCTTATACCGTCATTAAATAAGAGATTACCGTCAATAGCTACACGGATCGAAACAATCGCAACTCGAGCTATCTGTCGCCCGTGACGGCAGCCTCTACCGGGCCTGATTCACCCAGCTCATGGGGCGGTCCCAGCTTCGCCTCTCCTCCGTCGAGCCTCGCTGAATCGCCCAGCTCAGCGCGCACATTCTCCAACGCCCGCCGCAACGACGGCAGCCTGCGATCACGTACCGCGGCAGCGCGGGCGGCGGCGGCCGCGTGCTCCCGCAGTTCCCGGTCCAATGCGGCGACCCGGTCGGCGACGCGCGCGGCCTCGGTCTCGTTGTGTCCGGCAAGTTCGGCGGTGAGCACCGACTCGGCGGCCACCACCCGCAGGGCCACCAGCTCCTGCACCGAGGACCGCACCGCGCTGGTGGCCTGTCCCACCCACCGATCGAGCACCACCCGGTCGCGCAACAGCCCCCGAATCCTGACCACCCACACCGTGGCCGCCACCCCGGCGATGGCGCATCCGGCCGCACCCAGCGCGGCCAGTCCGGACGCGAGGTGGGCGAAGAGCCGGCTCAAGGTCAACGCCACGCCCAGCCCAAAACCGATTCCCAGCACCGCCATCAACTGGGTCTCCAACAGTCGGGACTCCAGCGGTGGCTTGCCGGAGTCGACCTGCGGCACCGGCACCGCCGCTCCGGTCGGCATTTCGGGTGCGACCAGCCCCAGTTCCTGGGCGACATCGGCCAAATGCTCGGTGATTCCCTGGTCGACCTCGGTCACCACTTCGGTCAGCCGGGCGTGGACATAGGACTCGAACGCCGCCCACCGACGGCGCGTCATGCCCGCTGCGTCTTCGCCCAACTCGCTGCGCACCGAGGCGCATCGTTTGGCGGCGAAGTAGGACAGTTGCACGCGGGCCGCGGCGATGCGGCTGCGCAACGCGATCACGCGCTCCGATTTCGACATTCGCCGCTGCCGCACCACCTCGTCACGCTGCTCCTGCAGTTGCGCCACCCGGGTGCGGCGGCCTGCCGCGCGGGCGTCGCGGTCGATGCGATCGGCGTCGGTGCGCAGCTGAAACTCCCACGAGCGCAGCCGGTTACGACGCTGAGCATCGCCGTCCTCGAGCTGTCTGGTCAGTTCCGCGATCAGGTCGTCGACCCGCGGGTCGCCGCGCTGCGGTGCCGCGGCCGCCCCCACCCACGCCACGTTGCGGTAGCGCGGCGCGTGGCCGGAGAGGGTTTCGCGGGCCGCTGTCTGCATCTCGCGCCACTGCCGGTGGACGTCGATCTTGGAAATCACGCCGATCACCACATCGGTGTGGGTGGCCACCGCATCGAGCAGCGCGCAGTCCGACTCCGTCAGTGCGGCGGCGGCTGACACCACGAACACCATCGCCAGCGGCACCTCCCCCGGTGCCAGGTCGGTGGCTTCCATCACCAGCCGCTGCGGCATCCGGTCGGCCAGGGCCTGCGTCATCGCGCTGACCCCGGCCAGCCAGGGGCCGGTCACCGCCACCACGTCGCAGCGCCGCACCGGCGGTGGAAGCACGTCGGGAGCGACCTCAGCGACCAGGGCATCTACCCCGGTGATCGGGCCCGCCTCGGCCGATTCGCCACCCTCGGCGGTCATGGGCGGCCCCGCGTCGCGGCCCAGGCCCGCAGCGATCCCCGAGCGATATCGGCGGCGCAGGCCCGCCGGGCGGCGCTGACCGGTGCGCTGCGGTGACTCTGCCAGCGGCGGGCCCGCGCCAGCGCCGGTTCCTCCGGCAGGTCGATCGCGGCCGCCGCCGTGGTCAGCCGAGCGGAGACCGTCGCCTCGCGGTTCAGGAATTCGTCGATGCGGCTGTCCCCGACTGCCATCGCCTCCAGCCGGATCACTGCCTCCGACATCCGACGGTGGTGAACGGCAGCGCTCATCACCTGCAGCCGGGCGACGACACGATCGACACCGCTGAGCCGGCGCAACCGGGCGCGGGCCTGCGACAGGGTGCCGTTGCTTCCGGCCAGGTCGAGCAGTGCCGCGATCCCGGAGAGGTCGACGGTGGCGCACAGCCGCTCGCGGGTCTGACGCGGCACCGGGTGCGGACCGCTCACGAACTGCTCGGCGCAGCGCAGATCGGCGGGCCGGGCGGCCACGCAGCCCAGTGCCTCCCACAGTGCCCCGTCCAGCCCACCGCCGAGCGCGGCCAGTGCGAATATCGCCGACATCGGTTCAACCGGTACCGGCATCGTGGCTGCATCGTGCCCGCGCAGGTCGGCCTTGTTCAGCACCGCCAGCACCGGGTGCCGCCGCGTGGCATGCAGTGCGGCGATGTCCTCGGGCTTGACCGACTCGGCGACCACATAAACGGCCAGCTCGGCGATTTCAGTCCCAGCGGGCTGCTCGGCGATGCTCAGCCCGGCGGCGGCCAGCGCCGCGGCGACGGTGCGCCGGCCGACGCCGCGGCGGCCACGCACCGCGACCTGCAGGGGCGCGGTGACGGCTGCGGCGATCCCCGCCAGTCGGGGGTCGGAGTGCTGGGTGGCCAGCGCGGTCAGCTCGTCGGCGAAGAGCTGGTGCCCCTGTGTCACGACCCTGCCTCCCCGCGTAATCCGCTCCGGGCCATGGTGTCAGCTGCTCCGCGGCGACGCGAGTCACCCTCCCCAGGGTGACTTGGCCGCGCCGACGGGCCGCGCTAAGCAACTGTTGGGTATCAATGTGGACCGCGAAGTGGGTACAGATGCATCCATGGGCCACCATGGACTGATGCATGCGCCGCGCGACGTCGAGTCAGCATCAGACGTCACTGGCGTCGACACCCCGGCTCCACGCCGTTTCCGCAACTTCAGCGTCCGCTACCGGCACTCCGCGCTGTCGGACGGTCAGCGCCAGACCTGGGAGCGGCTCTGGCCCGACCTGGGCGCCGATGTGGTGCCGCCCGACGGTCCCCACCATCGCCCCCAGCCCCTGGATCCGCACCGCTGGTTCGGTCGCGATGCACCCGTGGTGCTCGAGATCGGCTGCGGAGCCGGCACCTCGACGGTAGCGATGGCGCAGGCCGAACCGGACCTGGACGTGCTGGCTGTCGAGATATATGAGCGCGGGCTGGCGCAACTGTTGTGCGCGATCGACCGCGAGGGACTGGGCAATATCCGGCTGCTGCGCGGCGACGGCCTCGATGTGTTGGAGTACCTGATCGCCCCGGCTTCCCTGATCGGGGTGCGCGTCTTCTTCCCCGACCCGTGGCCCAAGGCCCGGCACCACAAGCGGCGGCTGTTGCAGCCGGCCACCATGGCCCTGATCGCCGATCGGTTGCAACCCGGCGGGGTACTGCACGCGGCCACCGACCATGCCGACTACGCGGTGCAGATCGCCGAGTCCGGCGACGGTGAGCCGGGCCTTCGCCGGGTGGCCGGCCCTCTCGTCGACGTCCGCCTACCTATCTCGGTCGCTCGCCCCACCACCAAGTACGAGGCGAAGGGCCGCGATGCGGGCAGCGTGATCAACGAGTTCGTCTGGGTGCGGGCCTGATGACCAGCCCCGACCTGCGGGCTGGAGTGGACGGCGAGCCGACCGGGACCGAACCGACCGCCGAGGGGACGCCCACGCAGCGGGTGCTGCTGGTCTGGGACGCCCCGAACCTGGACATGGGCCTGGGCGCGATCCTGGGCCGTCGTCCGACCGGCGTGGAGCGGCCCCGCTTCGACGCACTGGGCCGCTGGCTGCTCAGCCGCACCGCGGAGGTGGCGGCGTCGCATCCGCAGCTCAAGGTGGAGCCGGAGGCGACCGTATTCACCAACATCGCCCCGGGCAGCGCCGACGTCGTCCGGCCCTGGGTCGAAGCGTTGCGTAACGTGGGTTTTGCAGTCTTCGCCAAGCCGAAGATCGATGAGGACAGTGATGTCGATTCCGACATGCTCGAACACATCGCGCTGCGGAAAGAACAGGGACTGGTGGCGGTGGCGGTCGCCTCCGCCGATGGCCAGGCGTTCCGGGAACCGCTGGAAGAACTCTGCGGTCTGGGCATAGCCGCCTCTGTGCTCGGATTTCGCGAACATGCGAGCTGGGCGCTAGCCTCGGATACCTTGGAGTTCGTCGACCTGGAGGACATCCCTGGTGTGTTCCGGGAGCGGCTGCCGCGGATCAGCCTTGATTCGCTGCCGGAACAGGGGGCGTGGCTCCAGCCGTTCCGGCCGCTGAGCTCACTGCTTACCTCGCGAGAGTGACAACTGGAGAGCCTGAAGTCAGGGAAGCGCGAGTCCGAAAGATGTCTCCACAGACCTTAGTAAGGAGCGTATAGGTGTTCGCCTGGTGGGGTCGAACTGTATACCGCTACCGGTTCATCGTAATCGGCGTGATGGTGGCGCTCTGCCTGGGTGGCGGCGTCTACGGAATGAGCCTGGGCGACCACGTCACCCAGAGCGGCTTCTACGACGAGGGCAGCCAGTCGGTGCAGGCGTCGATCGCCGGCGACGAGGTCTACGGCCGGGACCGCACCAGCCATGTGGTGGCGGTCTTCACCGCGCCCAAGGGCGAGACGGTCGACGACCCGGAATGGTTCGACGCGGTCAAGAACGGGCTCAACAAGGTCAAGAACGACCACCCCGATCAGATCATGAGCTGGGTCGGCTACTTCACCAATCCCGAGGCGCTGGCCAATATGGCCGACCCGGAGAAGAAGCACGCGTTCGCGTCGATCCAGATCAAGGGCGACGACGACGACACCATCCTCAAGAATTACCAGGCTGCCGAGTCGGACCTGCAGAAGCTCGACGGCGGCAAGGTCGAACTCGGCGGTCTGCAGCCGATCGCCAGTGAACTGACCGGCACCATCGCCACCGACCAGCAGCGCATGGAGGTGCTGGCACTTCCGCTGGTCGCCGTGGTGCTGTTCTTCGTGTTCGGCGGGGTGGTCGCGGCCAGCCTGCCGGTGATCGTCGGCGGGTTGAGCATCGCCGGAGCCACCGGCATCCTGCGCTTCGCCGCCATGTTCGGGCCGATCAACTTCTTCGCCCAGCCGGTGGTCTCGCTGATCGGTCTGGGTATCGCGATCGACTACGGGTTGTTCGTGGTGAGCCGATTCCGTGAGGAGATCGCCGAGGGCTACGACACCGAAGCGGCGGTCCGCCGGTCGGTGATGACGGCCGGACGCACGGTGGTGTTCTCGGCGGTGCTGATCATCGTCTCGGGTGCCAGTCTGCTCGTGCTGCCGCAAGGATTCGTCAAGGCGATCACGTATGCCATCTTCGCCTCTGTGGGCCTGGCCGCGCTGCTGTCGATCACCTTGCTGCCGGCCATCCTGGGCGTGCTGGGCAAGAACGTGGACGCGCTCGGGGTGCGCACCCTCTACCGGGTGCCGATCCTGCGGGACTGGGAGATCCACAACCGCATCATCGGCTGGCTCGCCGAGAAGACCCAGAAGACCAAGACCCGCGAAGAAGTCGAGGCCGGGTTCTGGGGCAAGCTGGTCAACTTCGTCATGCAGCGACCGCTGGCGTTCGCGATCCCGATCGTGATCGCGATGATCCTGTTGATCATCCCGCTGGGGAAGTTGTCGTTCGGCGGGATGAGCGAGAAGTATCTGCCGCCGGACAACACCGCCCGGGTTGCCCAAGAGCACTTCGACGAGATCTTCCCCGGCTTCCGCACCGAGAAGCTGACCCTGGTGATCAAGAGCGATTCCGACAAGCCGGTCACCGACCAGCAGGTCGCCGATATCCGCAACCGCGCGATGGCGATCAACGGGTTCGTCGTTCCCGACGACGATCCGGCCGAGATGTGGAAGGAGCGCCCCTACCTTCCGGGGGCCTCGAAAGACCACTCCGTCCGGGTGATCGAGAACGGCTTGGTCAACCGCAACGACGCCGCGCAGAAGATCAAGGCGCTGCGCGCCATGAGCACACCCAAGGGTCTGGACGTGCTGGTCGGCGGGACACCAGCGCTCGAGCAGGACAGCATCCATGCGCTAGTTGCTCAGGGACCGTTGATGCTGGCGATCTTGCTGATCACCACGACGCTGCTGATGTTCCTGGCGTTCGGGTCACTGGTGCTGCCATTGAAAGCAGCCGTGATGAGCGCGTTGACGCTGGGCTCGACGATGGGCATTTTGACCTGGATGTTCGTCGACGGGCACGGCGCCGGCCTGCTGAACTTCACCCCGACGCCACTGATGGTGGTGGTCATCGCGCTGGTCGTTGCGGTGGGCTGGGGTCTGGCCACCGACTACGAGGTGTTCCTGGTCTCCCGGATGGTCGAGGCACGAGAATCCGGGATGTCGACCACCGAGGCGATCCGGATCGGCACGGCCACAACCGGCCGGCTGATCACCGCTGCCGCGCTGATCCTCGCCGTGGTTGCCGCGTCGTTCGTGTTCTCCGACCTGGTGATGATGAAGTACCTGGCGTTCGGTCTGATGGCGGCACTGCTGCTGGATGCCACCGTGGTCCGGATGTTCCTGGTGCCGTCGGTGATGAAGCTGCTAGGCGACGACTGCTGGTGGGCGCCCCGCTGGATGAAGCGCCTGCAGAACCGGATCGGTCTGGGCGAGATCCGGCTGCCCGACGAACGGCGCCGGGTGACCCGCCGTCCCGCGACGGCAACTGTCGCGCCGGCCCCCGCCGGTGCGGCAGCCCCGCGCCCGACCCACGACCCGACCCACCCCTCGCCGGGCCGCGCTGCCCCGGCACGGCGGCCCGCAGAACAGCTGCCGACCCGGCCGGTGAGCGGCAATCCGTCCAACGCCCGGACCAATCGGATCAACACCGGCCCCGCCGAACCGCCCACCACCCGCTTCTCGGCAGCGGACCCGGCGACCGAGCGAGTGGCGTCCCCCGGCAAGGAGTCCCCGGGCGCGGGCGAGGAGCGCGAAATCGAGTCATGGCTGGGCGAACTGCGCGGCGGCCGTGAGGCGCCTCAGGCCCGCCGCGGCCGGCAGGGGGAACCTGAGCCGGACGCCTCCGACGAGCGGACCCGGTCCCTGCCCAAACCCACTGGGGACGCGGACAACACCGAGAACGCCCCCACGACGGCGATCCCGGTTCAGAGCCCCCAAGCCGACCCCGAGAACCCGGCCACCGAGAAGTTCGCCGCGGTCGGCGATCAGCCCGGCGACGACGCGACGGATGACCCGCAGACCCCGCAGCGGCGCGGTACCACCGGCGGTCTCAGCGCTGCTGAACTGCTGCGTCGGGAGGGTCGGTACTGACGTCGCCGGATTCTGGGTCCGGCGTATCGTCATCCACGACTTCCAGGGCATCCTCCGCGTCCGGAGTACCTGAAGCCGAGGTTCCGACCAGTACTCGCACCGCCCGGTCGACGAAGGCGATCAACGGAACGGCGAGCAGCGCACCGACGATGCCGGCCAGGATTCCGCCGGTGGAGATGCCCAACACCACCGCCAGCGGGTGGATCGAGACGGCACGCCCCATGACCAGCGGCTGCAGCACGTGGGCTTCCAGTTGGTTGACCGCGATGATCAGCCCCAGGGTGACCAGAGCGTAGATCCACCCCTTGGCGATCAGGGCGACCAGTACGGCCAGCAACCCGGTGAGCACCGCACCGACCAGTGGGATGAAGGCCCCCAGGAACACCAACGAGGCCAGCGGCAACGCCAACGGCACGGCCATCACGGCCAAGCCGATGCCGATTCCCAGGGCGTCGACCAGGGCTACCAGGAAGGTGGCCCGCACATAGCCGATCAGTGATTCGAATCCCGCCACACCGGCCGCGTGCACGGTGGCGCGCACCTGGCTCGGGAAGAACTTCACCGTGAACCGCCAGATGTCGCGGCCACCGTAGAGGAAGAAGATCAGCGTGAACAGCACCACGAACGCGCCGGTGAAGATCTTGGTGATGGTCTCGGCTGTCGACAGCGCACCGCTGGTCAGTTTCGCCTGGTTGTTGCGCAGTCCGTTGACCACGCTGTCTCCGGCGCTGTCGATCTGCTCCCTGCTCAGGTGCAGAGGCCCTTCGACCAACCAGTGCTGGGTCGAGTTGACCACCTGGGTGACCTGATCGACCAGCTCGGGCACCCCGTCGATGAACTGGTCGACGACGAAGGTCAGCAACCCGGCAAGCACGGCCAGGCCGCTCAGCAGTAGCAGGAACACCGCAAGACCCCGATGCACGCCGTGCCGGGACAACCAGTCCACGCCGGGCAGCAGCAGAGCCGACACCATCATCGCGATCGCCACCGGGACGACGATCACTTCGAGGCGCCGCATGATCAGCAGCACCAGCAGCACCGCGGCGAACAGCACCAGCAGGCGCCAGGCCCACGCGGCCGCCTTGCGCACCGTCGGATGTACGGATTCGTCTGCGCTGGCTGACATTCCGGTAGCGTAACGATGCCGCAGCGGGTGCACATCAGGTAGCCGAATATCGACCTAGCGCGGCTAACCTTTGGATTCGTGCCCCACGCCCCCGTTTCGCACGACTGCGTCGTTCCCGACGTCGTCGTTCATGGCGTCGGCGGGCGAGACCCCTCGGGTTCACAGCGCTCCGTTGGCAAATACCGGTGGGTGAGCCCGGTCCTGGTGGGTCTGGTGGCGATCGTGCTCACGGTTGAACTCGTGCTGGTGTGGGACCAGGTTTCCGCCGCGTGGTGCAGCCTGTGCCGGGCCGACGCCCGCTGGCTGATCGGGGCGGTGGTGGCCGCGGCGGCATCGATGCACAGCTTCGCGCAGATCCAGCGGACGCTGCTGGGCTCGGCCGGTGTGCACGTGTCGCAGCGGCAGTCCGAGGCCGCCTTCTACGCGGCCAACTCGCTCAGTACCACCTTGCCCGGTGGCCCCGTGCTGTCGACCACCTTCCTGTACCGGCAGCAACGCCGGTGGGGCGCGACTCCGGTGTTGGCGTCATGGCAGCTGGTGATGTCGGGGGTACTTCAAGCGGTCGGGCTGGCCCTCCTGGGCCTCGGCGGTGCTTTCCTGCTCGGGGCCCGTAGCAACCCGTTCTCCCTGCTGTTCACCCTCGGCGGCTTCATCGCGCTGCTCCTGCTGGCGCAGGCCGTCGCCACCCGACCGGAACTGATCGACGGCATCGGCGTCCGCGTGCTGTCCTGGTTCAACTCGATGCGCGCCCGGCCCACCGACGCCGGGATGGCGACCTGGCGCCGGTTGCTGGGCCAGCTGGAATCGGTGAGCCTGGGCCGCCGGGACTTGTCGACGGCGTTCGGCTGGTCATTGTTCAACTGGGTCGCCGACGTGGCCTGCCTGGCCTGCGCCGCCTATGCCACCGGTGGGCGGGCATCGGTTGCCGGTTTGACGGTGGCTTACGCCGCTGCCCGCGCGGCGGGGACCATTCCCCTGATTCCCGGTGGCCTGCTGGTGGTGGAGGCCGTGCTGGTGCCTGGCCTGGTGTCGAGCGGGCTGACGGTGCCCGACGCCATCTCTGCGGTGCTGATCTACCGGATGATCAGCTGGGTGCTGATATCGGCCGCCGGCTGGGTCGTGTTCTTCTTCGCCTTCCGCACCGACAACGCGGCCGACCGCGACACCGACGAGTACGCGGCGGTCCTCAGCGAACCGCGACCGGTTGGGTCACCGCACCGACCGGCAGGCCGGTTACCGGCAGTCCCCCGGGCAGTCCGCCCCCGGGCAGGCCGCCCTGAGCCTGCACGGCCTGCAGTAGCCCGAGCACCTGCGGCAGGCTGACCGCCAGCTTGCACTGGTCGGTCACCTCTTGGACCGGCGCGGTGATCTTGGCCAGGTCGTCGCCGACCTTCGGGTTGGCGTCGAAGTGCGCCTTGAGGTTTGCCAGCGTCTGCGGGCCGGGCTGCTGCTGCAGCGCGCCGGTCATCACCTGGTTGGTGTCCGGGTGCGAGTCCAGGTAGTCACCGGTCGAGGTGACGACCTTGCCCACGGTCCGGGCGATCTCGCTGGCCACGCAGGGGTCTTTGGCCGCGGTCGCCGAGGGTGCCGACGGGGTGGCCAGCAGCGCGGCCGTGACGGCCCCGCCCAGAACGACAGGCACGGCGGCAAGGACGCCCTTGCCCGACAGACTGCGACGCACCGTGGCGCGGGTGATGTTCACGAATTCTCCTCACGACTGGCGAGATCTCCGATCCGCCCCGACGAGTCCCGCCACATTGCGGATGACGCTTCGACGATGGTCTGGTGTGCGCGCGATGCCCCCCGGCAGCAACGGCAGATCGAAAGACGGCCTTTTCCCCATCCTGACAGTAACCACCCGGTGCCGCCACCCGAGCACAGGTCAGCCTGGTCACAGTGTGGTTCCCGGACGGCATCGGAGCAGCTCAGAGGCGACAGAAACGGCCAGTGCAATAGGTTGCTGCGGTAGGCTCGCAGCACGCGACGCACCGGTGCGGGCGAGAGCGGGGAGAGACGAAATCCAGCAGTTCATGATGCGCTTCAGCAACAACCTGCGCAGATTCCGCTGGGTGGTCTTCACAGGGTGGTTACTTGCTGTGCTCGCCTCGCTCTACCTGGCGGCCACCCAGTCCGGTCATCTCACCGGCGGGGGTTTCGAGGTCCAGGGATCGCAGTCGCTGCATGTGCAGTACCAGCTCGAGGATCACTTTCCCGAGCAGGGCGCCTCACCGCTGGCCTTGGTGGCCGCACCCCGCGCCGACGCCACCTACCTGGACATGAAAGACGCCGTCGCGCTGCTGCAGCGGGCTGCCGGCGAGGTTCCCAGCGTGACGGTGCTGCCCGATACGACGCAACCGCCGCCGCGTCCCGACCGGCCATACGTGGTGTCCCTGCGAGTCGATTTCAACAACACCGGCGCCGTCGACGTCGCCAAGAAGCTGCGCACCAAGCTGGGCGTGGCCGACGAACATCCCGGCCGGGTCGAAAACGGTTCGGTCAACCTCTACGTGATCGGGCAGGGTGCCCTCGGCGCCGCGGCGTCGGCGAAGACCAAACAGGACATCGGCGCGGCAGAGCGCTGGAATCTTCCGATCGTGTTGGTCGTGTTGCTGGCAGTGTTCGGCTCACTGGCGGCCGCCGCCATCCCGCTGGCGCTGGGGATCGGCACAGTGATCGTCACCATGGGACTGGTCTATCTGCTGTCGCTGTTCACCACGATGTCGGTATTCGTCACGTCGACGGTGTCGATGTTCGGGATCGCACTGGCGATCGACTACTCGCTCTTCATTCTGATGCGCTACCGCGAGGAACTGCGGGCCGGCCGCCAGCCGCAGGAGGCCGTCGATGCGGCGATGGCGACGTCCGGGCTGGCCGTGGTGCTGTCGGGCCTCACCGTGGTGGCCTCCCTGACCGGGATCTATCTGATCAACACGCCGGTGCTGGTGTCGATGGCGACCGGAGCGATCCTGGCTGTCTCGGTGGCGGTGCTGGCGTCGGTCAGCCTGACCCCGGTGGTGCTGGCCGTGTTCGGCCGGGCAGTGGCCAAACGGTCGGCGCTGCTGCACTGGGCACGCAGCCCCCAGACCGTTCAGTCGCGGTTCTGGACCAGCTGGACGGCGTCGGTGATGCGGCGCCCCTGGGCCTCGGCGTTGGCGGCGGCGGGATTCCTGTTGGCGCTCGCGGCGCCGGCGCTGTCGCTGTCGCTGGGCAACAGCATGCTTCGCCAGTTCGACTCCTCCCACGAGATCCGGGGCGGGGTGGCCGCGGCAGCCCAAGCCCTGGGTCCGGGCGCGCTGGGACCGGTCCGGGTGTTGGTGACCATCCCCGGCGCGAACGCCTCGGCGCCGGCCCACGCCGAGACGTTTGCGGCGATCCGCCAGGAGATGTCGCAGGCCCCCAACATCGCTTCGGTGTCCCCGCCGGTCTTCGGCAACGACAACAGCAGCGGCCTGCTGTCTGCGGTGCTGTCCGTCGATCCCGAGGACATGGCCGCACGGACCACCGTGGACTGGATGCGCGAACACCTGCCGGAAGCGGCCGGCTCGCCGGCAGTGCAGGTGGACGTCGGCGGACCGACCGCATTGATCAAGGACTTCGACGACCGGGTCGCAGCGGCCGAACCGATGGTGCTGGTTTTCGTGGCGCTGATCGCCTTCCTGATGCTGTTGGTCTCCATCCAGTCGGTGCTGCTGGCGCTCAAGGGCGTCGTGATGACGGTGCTGTCGGTGGCAGCTGCCTACGGCAGCCTGGTGATGGTGTTCCAGTGGGGCTGGCTGGAACGGTTCGGTTTCGCATCGACCGGTTCCATCGACACGTTCATTCCGCCGCTCGTGCTGGCGATGACGTTCGGCTTGTCGATGGACTACGAGATCTTCCTGCTGACCCGCATCCGCGAGCGTTTCCTGCAGACCGGCAACACCCACGACGCGGTCGCCTACGGGGTGAGCACCAGCGCGCGCACCATCACCAGTGCCGCCCTGATCATGATCGCGGTGTTCATCGGTTTCGCGTTTGCCGGGATGCCGCTGGTGGCCGAACTGGGGGTGGCCTGCGCGGTGGCGATCGCGGTCGACGCCACCGTGGTTCGGCTGGTGCTGGTTCCGGCGCTGATGGCGATGTTCGCCGAGTGGAACTGGTGGCTGCCGCGCTGGCTGGCCCGGATCCTGCCGTCGGTCGACTTTGAAAAGCCGCTGCCCACAGTGGATTTGGGTGACGTCGTGGTGATACCCGATGACATCTCCGCGCTGATCACGCCCAGCGCTGACCTTCGTGTGGTGGTCAAGTCGGCGGCCCGGCTCAAAGGGCTGGTTCCGGACGCGGTCTGTGTCAGCGACCCGTTGGCGCTACGCGGCTGCGGCGTGGCCGAGATGGCCACCAGCAAGATCGAAGCGGTGCCGGTCACCACCGGGCCGGCAGCACCGCCTACGGCGGGCGGCAGAGGGGTGAGCCACGCGCTGGCCCGGCTGACAGGTGGCTGGCAGTCGCGTGCCGGCACGGTCCGGGCGCAGCCCCGCACCATTCGTCCGGTTCACCCGGTCACGGTGTGGCGACGCCGGCTCGCCATCGCGCTCGACGCGCTGGAAACCGAGTCATGGGCGGCCAGCGAGATCGGGCTCGACGTCCCGGCGTTGACCCGGTGCCGTCCGATGGAGGCCGCGGCCGTCCAACTGCCCACCGGAGACCGGCTGCAGATCCCCACCGGTGCCGAAACCCTGCGCCTGGCGGGCTACCTGGTACTGGCACGCAACAGCCCGCGCGACTATGCCGGGCTGGCCGACCTCGCCGATGCGCTGGGCCCGAAAACCGTTGCTGGGGCCCTCAGCGGAATTGATGCGTACTACTCTGGTCAACCAGCCGACGGACACTGGATGGCCACCCAGCTGGTATGTCGACTCGCCGATCCGGAGCCCACCGCACGCGGCGACTACACCCCCGGCGACGATGCGCTTGGGGCGAGTACGGACTGGGAACACGTCCAAGGGCGCTGCCTGGCAGTTGCCGTGGCGATGCTCGAGGAGGCGAGGTGACGTTGGCCGCGGACCGACGCCGTGGGCCGCTGCCCCGGCAGCCGTCCGGCGACACCGACCGGCCGGTCGAGTTCTGGCCCACGTCGGCCATCCGGGCTGCGCTACAGACCGGCGACATCGCCACCTGGCAGCTCATCGTGGTGGCACTCAAGCGCGATCCTTACGGCCGTACCGCCCGCCAGGTCGAAGAGGTGCTGGAAGGCACCGAATCCTTCGGTATCGCCAAAGCTTTGTCGGAGGTCCTGACCCGTGCCCGCGCGCATCTGGAGGCCAACGAGCGCGCGGAGGTCGCGCGTCACATGCGGGTGCTGATCGAGCGGTCGGGATTGAGCCAGCAAGAGTTCGCCTCGCGGGTGGGGGTTCCCGCCGACACGCTTGGTGACTACCTCAACGGCACAGTCAGCCCACCGGCCTCACTGATGATCCGGATGCGCCGACTGTCCGACCGCTTCGTCAAGCTGCACACCCGCGAGACGCCCGACGCCGTCTGACGCCGGCCGCCCCGCCCGGCGGGTCAGCGGGCGTGGATCGGTGACATCTCCAGCACCAGCCACTTTCCGCCGCGCTTGGTCAGCGTCAGGCGCACCGGCACAACCGACTGCTTGACCTGCTGGTTCGCCACCGTCTGGACGCTGCGCATCACGACCGCCACCCGCGCTGCCGACGGCCCGAGCGCCTCGACACCGGCACTGAGCGTCTGCGCCTCCACCGCGATGTTGCGGTTGGCCATGTCGGTGGCGGTCCGGCCAATGCTCTCCCGGAACGCATTGACCCGGTCCGGGACCATGTAGGTGGCAGCCTTCTCGATCGATGCGTCCGGGTTGGCCGGCGAGACCGTGGCCGCAGCTTCGGCCATGGCAACGGCGGTCTTGACCGCCTCACCCGAGTCGATCTCCAGGTCGCGGTCGGGAACGGTCCAGCGCAGGTATCCGAGCACCGCCGCGGCCACCAGCGCGGCCGCGGCCAGTCCGACGACCCCGAAGCGCAGACCGGGCCGCTCGTTGTCGGTGCCGACCGTGACCGCGTCACGGCGCAGCAGCACGAAATTGACCACCATGCCTTCGACGATCAGCAGGATCAACACCGAGCAGAGCGACACGTACCAGACCGGCCAGTCCAGCGTCAGCCCCACCAGGAGCAGACCCCCGACCGCGGCCAGCGGCGCGGCGATGTCGACGAACACCACCCGCCACAGAGGTTGCGATTTCAAGAGTTCCAGCTTGCTCATCGAATCGACCTCAATCGGGAGATCATCATGTTGCCGGCGACGTCGGTGACGTCGAGGTGCAGAGCCCAGTGCACGGTCTGGGGCCTGCCGCCGACGTTCTCGGCGATCGAAGTGGCGATCACCATCACCGGGTCGGTACGGCCGGGGTTCGACGGCTCGTCGCTGCCGGTCGCGGCCGGCTCGTCGAGGTCGTGGTGCTCGAGCTCGATGGCGACAGCTTCGATCCGGCCGGTGCTGCGCGACTGGATTCGCTGCACCACGTCACGGTAGGGCGCCAAGGCGGCATCGAACTCGCTGTTGAGTTCGCCGACGGTCTTGTCGCGCAGCCGGGCCATGCCCTTCTCGACGTTCTCGGCGTTCAAGTTGATCAGCACGCTGGTCCAGCTGGCGGCGGTCTGCAGCACCCGGCTGCGGTAGCCGCGCTCATTGACATCTTCGTGGTGTTCGTACCAAGTGATCAGGCTGAAGATCAGCGCCGCCACCGCGACCACGCCGAGGGCCACCGAGCCCCACCCGTAGCCGGAGAGTCCACCGCCGGAGGCCGCCGCAGCCGGTTGCGCGTGGGTGGTTTTCTTGCCGGTCTTCGCCGGCGCCTTTTCGTGCACTTTTTCTGCGGCGGCCGGGTCCTCGAGGCTCTCGCCAGTGACGGCATCGGGCTCGGTGAGCTCCTGGTCCACCTCGGTGGCGTCGTCGGGTTGCTGCTCGTCAGGCATGGCGGTGACGCTACAGGAGAGCTGCGGCATCCGTCGTGGAAGGATGGGACGGTGACCTCACCAGCCACCCGTTCCGGGCTTGATCTCAGCTACGTAGATAGTGGTGTCCGCCCGCAGGACGATCTGTTCGGTCATGTCAACGGCCGCTGGCTCGACGGCTACCAGATGCCCCCGGACCGCGCCACCGACGGAGCCTTCCGCGCCCTGTTCGATCGGGCCGAAATCCAGGTTCGCGACCTGCTCATTGAAGCCAGCGGATCGACCGCGGCCACGGGCACCGATGAGCGCCGGATCGGCGACCTCTACGCCAGCTTCACCGACGAGCAGACCGTCCGTGAGCGCGGAGTGGAGCCGCTGCGCCGGGAGCTGGCCGCCATCGACGATGCCGGTGACCGCGACGCCTTGGCGCGGGTGGTGGGCGCGGGCCAGCGCACCGGGGTGGGCGGCGGCGTCGGGCTCTACGTGGACACCGACTCGAAGGACTCGACTCGCTACCTGCTGCACCTGAACCAGTCGGGCATCGGCCTGCCCGACGAGTCCTACTACCGCGAGGAACAGCACGCCGAGATTCTGGCGGCCTACCCGGAGCACATCGCGGCGATGTTCGCTCTGGTCTACGGCGGGCAACCGGACGCGCACGCCGCGACCGCGGCACGCATTGTGGCGCTGGAGACCCGACTGGCGAGCGCGCACTGGGACGTGGTGAAACGCCGCGACGCCGAGCTGACCTACAACCTGCGCACCTTCGCCGGGCTGCCGGCCGAGGCGCCCGGTTTCGACTGGGCCGGCTGGGTCGGTGCGCTCGGCGTCTCGGTGGCTGCTGCCGGCGAGCTGGTCGTGCGGCAACCCGATTTCCTGACGGCGTTCGCCGCATTGTGGGAGAGCGCGGACTTCGCCGACTGGCAGGACTGGGCGCGCTGGCGGGTCATTCATGCGCGCGCCGGGCTGTTGACCGAAGAGTTGATCGCCGAGGACTTCGAGTTCTACGGACGCCGACTGTCGGGCACCGAGCAGATCCGGGACCGCTGGAAGCGCGGCGTGTCCGTGGTGGAGTCCCTGATGGGCGATGCCGTCGGAAAGCTTTACGTGGCAAAGCATTTCCCGCCGGACGCCAAGGCACGCATCGATGAGCTGGTCGGCAACCTGCGGAAGGCCTACCGGGCGAGCATCACCAATCTGGATTGGATGACACCGGAAACGCGCGAGCGGGCGCTGGCCAAGCTGGACAAGTTCACCGCCAAGGTCGGCTATCCCGCAAAGTGGCGGGACTACTCTGCGCTGGTCACCGACCGAGGCGACCTGTACGGCAACTACCTACGCGGCTATGCGGTCAACTACGACCGCGAACTGGCCAAGTTGGGCGGGCCGGTAGACCGCGACGAATGGTTCATGACACCGCAGACCGTCAATGCCTACTACAACCCGGGAATGAATGAGATCGTCTTTCCCGCCGCGATCCTGCAACCGCCGTTCTTCGATGCCGGCGCCGACGACGCGGCCAACTACGGCGGGATCGGCGCCGTGATCGGCCACGAGATCGGGCACGGGTTCGACGATCAGGGCGCCAAGTACGACGGCGACGGCAACCTGATCGATTGGTGGACCGACGCCGACCGCGCCGAATTCGGTTGCCGCACCAAGGCGTTGATCGCCCAGTATGAGAAATATGTGCCGCGTGAACTGGACGGCGACCGCCACGTGAACGGCGCCTTCACCGTTGGTGAGAACATCGGCGATCTCGGTGGGCTGTCCATTGCTCTGCTGGCCTACCAGTTGTCCCTGGCCGGCGCCGAGGCCCCGGTGATCGACGGCTTGACCGGCACCCAGCGCGTTTTCTTCGGCTGGGCGCAGGTGTGGCGCACGAAATCCCGTGACGCCGAGGCGATCCGGCGTCTAGCGGTGGATCCGCACTCTCCGCCGGAGTTCCGCTGCAACGGGGTGATCCGGAACATGGACGCTTACTACGACGCCTTCGACGTCACGCCAGACGACGCGCTCTACCTTGAGCCCGCTGCCCGGGTCCGGATCTGGAACTGAGCGGGGGCTCAGTTCGACGGGGTGAGCACCGAGACGGTGGCACTTTTGCCGGTGGTGACAGGCACAGCGGTTTTTGCCAGTGAGCCCCAGCCAGCAACTCCCGATGGAAGCTGGGCGTCACCCGCTCCTGTCTAACCACATCTGCCGTTGGGCATGAATATATTCCGTGTCGTTCCCGGCCCCCAGCAGGACGGCGAGTTCCAACTGAACGGGCCAAAGGGACCGCTCGGCCCGAATCCGCCATCCTGGACATAGACGCTGCCGTCGGGGAACTTCTCTCCCCAACACGACTGTCTTCCTCCCTGCTCGAAGAAGTGACCACCAGGACACCAGTCCGCCCGGGCGTCCGGTACGTGCGGGTCGCCTTCAGCAGCTGCGGCCGGAGCAAGGCAGAGCACCAGGACTCCGACGGTCATCGCCACTACCTGAGCAAGTGACCTACTTGACTTCACTATGTGTGTCCTCCGAAGGTTCCAGCGCATTCCGACATGACGGCCGTGCGGGCCATGGTGCACTCTAGTGGATAGTAATCCTACTTTGGCGGAGTTGGGAGTAGTACGTCGCTGTCGCGCCCCAAGCTTAAAAAGCTCGATTGTCCCGGTTCCCACGTCACGTGGTCTGCACGTACCGCCTCACGGGCCCCAGCGATGAGCCCGGCGACCGAGGTTGCTATCAGCTATGTCGGCAGGCCACCATCGCGGCCAGCTGCCATGCCCTCTCGCGGGCCTACATCTGCCAGTCTTGCGAACCGTCGTTCTTGGTGTAGGTACCGACGGAGTTCTTCACCACGACGGGATCGCCGCTGCCGAAGTTGTCGTAGAACCACTTGGCGTTGGCCGGGCTGAGGTTGATGCAGCCGTGACTGACGTTGCGCTTGCCCTGATCGGCCACTGACCACGGCGCGCTGTGCACGAAGCCCCCGCTGTTGTCGATCCGGACCGCATCCTGCACGGTGAGCTTGTATCCCCAACTGGAGTTCACCGGAACGCCGTAGGTGGACGAATCCATCACCACCGTGGGGAACTTCTCCAGCACGTAGTAGGTGCCGTTGGGGGTCTCGTGTCCCCCGGCGCTCATCCCCATCGACATGGGGAAGGTCTTCTCCACTTTGCCGTCTCGGGTGATCGTCATCTGATGGGTCTTGTCGTCGGCGGTCGCCACCAGGGAATCACCAATGCGGAAGCTCGACTTGGTGCCGCCTGCGTCGATGTTGACGACGGTGTGGGCGGGCCAGAAGTTCAGCGGACGCCACCGCACCTGACTCGGGGTCATCCAGTAGAACTTGCCGGACACCGGCGGGTTCGACGAGATGTGGATGGCCTGCTCGGCCATCGCCTTGTCGGCGATCGGCCGCTGGAAGTCGATGATGATCGGCTTGGCGACACCCACCATCGATCCGTTGACCGGGTTGAACGACGGCGGCAGGAACGGCGGCGTGCCGGTGAACGGCTCCGGGTTCTGGCCGACGACCGGTCCGGACGCGGCGGCCGGCACCGCACCGGGCTGCCCCGGGGCTGCGGGGTCTGTCGACCCAGCCGGAACTGCCTGCGGGTCCGGACCCGGGGGGACGCCCTCGGGCGCGGCGGGTAGGCCGGGCGCGAGTTCGGGTGGCGGCGGCGGGAACGCGATCGGGTCGCCCGGCGGGGGCGGGGGCAGCTCCGCCGGGGGCGGCGGGAACTGCGGGAACTCAGGCGCGGGCGGCGCCGCCGGGTCGGCCGGGCCGGCGTCGGCGGCCGCTGGGTCGCCGGGCTGCTGCGGCGGGTCGGCCAGTGCTGTTCCGCAACCGAGCGTGAGACTGACGGCCAAACCAGCGGTGCTGAGCCACGCGCCGAGTTGCGCGAGCTTCCATCCCGACATCTACCTACCTCCGGTCACGATCTTGATCTCCAGTGTCTCACAGGATGGTCTCCAGCTAACTCTCCAAACGGGCGACATACGACGCAACACGTGTTAGACGATGGTCTTGAACTGGCCTTTTGACGGCCGGCGAAGTGGCGAACGTTACCGCTGCAAAAGCTTTAGGGAACTACGAACAGGCGTTTACTGGCCGCGATGCCGACCGCGGCGACACCGACCAGCAGTGCCGAGGCCGCCAGCATGGCCGAGGTCCCGGCCCGCTCGAACAGCAGCCCGCCGGCCAGCGAGCCGCCGGTGATGCCGACCTGAAACGCCGTCACGTACAGCCCCGACGCACCGTCGGGATCGTCGGGCGCGGTGCGCATGGCCGCCGACTGCAGCATCGGCGACACTGCCATCGCCATTGCCCCCCACAGTACAATCGCGCCCGCGCCCGCCACCGTCGTGCCGGTGGTGTGATGCCCGCCGATGGACAGCGCCGCCAGGACGACGAACGCCGCCGACATCGCGGCCATGCAGCCGCCGGTGACCAGCTTGGGCCGATGGTCGACCGGCCGGGCCAACAGCGGCATCGCGATCAACCCGGCGGCACCGAATGCGGCCAGCAACCACGCCAGGCGGGCGCCCGGCACACCGACCACATCACCGATGATCACCGCGATGAAGGTGTAGGAGATGAAATGCCCGGTGACGGCGATCAGCATCAGCGTGCTCACCGCCACCAGTCGCCCGTTGCGGTGGTGATGGTTTCCGACCAGCGCCAGCTGATCGGTGGTGAGCACCAGGGGCGGCAGCGCTATGCGGGCGGCCAGGGTGATGGCCGCCGCCGCCACCGTGATCACCACTACCGCCAACCGCCACCCCCACAGCAGACTCATCGCCGACGTCAGCGGGATGCCGACCACCAGCGCGAGGCTGGTGCCGACATAGATCGCCGTCGTCGCGCGGCCCGAATGGCTGGGGGGCACCAACCGGGTGGCGATGGGCGCCAGCACCGACCACATCAGGCCGTGCGTGACGGCGCACAGCGCCCGGCCGCCGGCCAGCACGGCGAAGTTGGGCGCCAGCGCCGAAATCACCTGTGAAGCGGTCAGGCAGACCAGCGTGAGCAGCAGCACCCGGCGGCGCGGCCAGAACGCGGTCCAGCGCACCAGCGGAAGCGTTGTCGCCGCTGCCACCACCGCATACCAGGCCAGCAACGTCCCGACCAGCGCTTCGCTGACGTTCAGACCGGCCGAGATCGCGGGCAGCGCGCCTACCGGCAGGATCTCGGCGGTGGCGTAGATGAAGGCCGCGGCGGACAGGATCGCCAACCGCGCCGTGGTCTGTGGTGTCCACGGCCGCAATCGGGCATTTCCGGTTTCGACAGTCATGTGTTGGGGGCAGCGTCGAGGGGTGTGTGGCGCATGGCGCTCCCGGTAACTGCCGGCTCACATGGTAACGGCGAGCGGGTCAGGAACGAACCAACCGCGCAATTGCCGCCGAGGCTTCGGTGAGTTTGGCGTCGGCCTCAGCGCCACCGGCTGCGACGGCCCCGCTGACGCAGTGCGCGAGGTGTTCGTCGAGCAGGTTCAGCGCCACCGACCGCAGCGCGCTGTTGACCGCGCTGATCTGGGTGAGGACGTCGATGCAGTACTTGTCGTCATCGATCATCTTGGCGATGCCGCGCACCTGGCCTTCGATGCGACGCAGCCGTTTGGCGTAGTTGTCTTTTCGCGGGGAGTACCCCGGAGCCTCGGTGGTCATGGCGCCCCCAACAGTCGGTTCATCTGATTGATCTCGGCTTGCTGAAACGGCAGGAGGGATTGCGCGATGCTGATCGCCTCCGGGCTCTTGCCGTGTTGAATCTGGTTCTGCGCCATCGCGATCGCGCCGCGGTGATGGGCGATCATCGTTTGCAGCCACAGCGTGTCGAATGCCGGGCCGCGCAAGGTGCGCAGCTTGTCGATGGTGGCCGTGTCCACCATGCCGGGAATGTCCGCGGCGTGGTCGCGGTCGGGGCCCCCGCCGGGGACCTCCCACTGCAGCAGCTGCGCCTGGCAACCCTGCAGCTCGGTGCGTTGCTGGGCTGCACTCTGGTCGGCGAACGCCACCAGCGCCGGGTCGCCGCTCTGGCTGTACACCATGGCCGCCAGCTCCAAGGACTGCTGGTGGTGGATCACGATGTCTTCCAGAAACCTCACGTCGCCGGGACTACCGGTGCTCATCCCTGCCGCGCTGGTCGACGCTTCGGGCGCCGGGGTGGGCGCGTGCTGGCAACCGCCGGCGGCAATGCTGACTATGGCCGCGACGACGACGGTGGGGACCGATCTCATGCGCCCACCTTAACGCATACCCCCGCGGGGTATTTATTCGTTTGGCCCGGTCCAGCCCTACCGGCATACTGAGCTGGTGAATTCGCCGAGCACCGACGCCGCCGGGGCGTCCGTCGATATCAAACCGCGCAGTCGTGACGTCACCGACGGCCTGGAGAAGACCGCCGCCCGTGGCATGTTGCGGGCGGTCGGCATGGGCGACGACGACTTCGCCAAGCCCCAGATCGGTGTGGCCTCGTCGTGGAACGAGATCACCCCCTGCAACCTGTCGCTGGACCGGTTGGCCAAGGCCGCCAAAGAGGGCGTCCTGGAAGCCAGTGGTTACCCGCTGGAATTCGGCACCATCTCGGTCTCCGACGGCATCTCGATGGGCCATGAGGGCATGCACTTCTCGCTGGTCTCGCGCGAAGTCATCGCCGACAGCGTGGAGACCGTGATGTGCGCCGAGCGGTTGGACGGCTCGGTGCTGCTGGCCGGTTGCGACAAGTCGCTGCCCGGGATGCTGATGGCCGCCGCGCGCCTGGACCTGGCCTCGGTCTTCCTCTACGCGGGCTCGACCATGCCGGGCTATGCAAAATTGTCCGACGGCACCGAGCGCGAGGTGACGATCATCGACGCGTTCGAGGCGGTCGGCGCCTGTTCGCGCGGGCTGATGTCCCAAGAGGACGTCGACATCATCGAGCGCTCGATCTGTCCCGGCGAGGGCGCCTGCGGCGGCATGTACACCGCCAACACCATGGCCAGTGCGGCTGAGGCACTGGGTATGTCGCTGCCGGGCAGCGCCTCGCCGCCGGCGATCGACCGGCGCCGCGACGGGTATGCCCGCGCCAGCGGCCAGGCGGTGGTGGAGTTGCTGCGCCGGGGAATCACGGCCCGCGACATCTTGACCAAAGAGGCGTTCGAGAACGCGATCGCGGTGGTGATGGCGTTCGGCGGATCGACCAACGCGGTGCTGCACCTGCTGGCGATCGCCCGCGAGGCCGAGGTGGATCTGACCCTGGCCGACTTCTCCCGGGTGGGCGCCAAGGTGCCGCACCTGGCGGACGTCAAGCCGTTCGGGGCGCACGTCATGTACGACATCGACAAGATCGGCGGCGTGCCGGTCATGCTGAAGACCCTGCTGGAAGCCGGTCTGCTGCACGGCGACTGCCTGACCGTCACCGGAAAGACGATGGCGGAGAACATCGCCGAGCTCAATCCCCCGGTCGTCGACGGCAAGGTGCTGCACGCGTTGACCAACCCGATTCACCCGACCGGCGGCATCACCATTCTGCGCGGCACGCTGGCGCCGGAGGGCGCGGTGGTCAAGTCGGCCGGCTTCGACACCGACGTGTTCGAAGGCACCGCGCGGGTTTTCGACGGCGAGCGGGCAGCGCTGGACGCGCTGGAAGACGGCACGATCAGCGCCGGCGACGCCGTGGTGATCCGCTATGAGGGACCCAAGGGCGGGCCCGGGATGCGCGAGATGCTGGCGATCACCGGGGCCATCAAGGGCGCCGGCCTCGGTAAGGACGTCCTGCTGCTGACCGACGGTCGGTTCTCCGGCGGCACCACCGGCCTGTGCGTCGGCCACATCGCCCCCGAGGCGGTGGACGGCGGACCGGTTGCGTTCCTGCGCGACGGCGACACCATCCGCCTCGACGTGGCCAACGCGACCCTGGACGTGGTGGCGGATCCCGATGAATTCGCCGCCCGCGCCCAGGGTTTCACCCCGCCACCGCCGCGTTACACCACCGGCGTGCTGGCCAAGTACCGCAAGCTGGTGGGCTCCGCCGCCCACGGCGCCGTCTGCGGCTGACCGTCGGCGGCCCCTGGGGCCCACCTGCCTGCGAGGGGACCACTCGCGGGGAGTTCGTCAGGCGTGCCTGGCTGACTCACCGCGCGCCCGCATACCGAAGTACGCGGCATTGAGGCCGAGGATCGTCAACACCGCACCGGTGATCACGTTGGACCAGATCATCTCGGTGCTCGGCGATCCGTGCATCAGAATCCAGGGCGACGCGATGAACCACACCCCGAAGACCGGCAGGGTCCAGGCGAGCCCGTGCATGCGATCCAGTGCCGCCGCCATCCCGCACGCGAGGAAGGCGACGCAGAGTCCGACGACCAGGTTGGTGATGGTCAGCCTGGTGGTCGCGTCGAATCCGACGACCCACGGGGATACCGCCCCGTAGACGGCCGTCAGCAGGGTCAATCCGAAGGTTCCCTGAGCCGTCATCGACTCGGCGACGCGTTCGTACCGTGCGCGCAGAGCTAACAGGTCAGGGTGGTTTTCTATTGATGAATGGACCGTACTCATTTCGTAACCTTTCTGTTATGCAACAGGCGGTTTCACGCCGGATGCACCCATCCATCTGGTGAAAGACTACGCCCGAACACTGTTCGTCAGCAACGAAAAATTCCGCCGCCAAACGGCGCCAGGCCACTCCTAGTCGACGACGGCCAGGGCGAAGCCGTCCCAGCCCTTGGCCCCGACTGTCTGCACGGCGGCGGCCCGCAGCCGCGGGTGCCTGCCCATCAGCTCCAAGGCGTCCCGACTGCCGCGCGCCGTCGCGTCGTCGGAGCGCGGCTGAAGGATCGCGCCCTCGCGGATCACGTTGTCCACCACGATCACCGAGCCCGGACGGCTTAGCTGCACGGCCCAGTTCAGGTAGCCGACGTTGTTCTCCTTGTCGGCGTCGATGAACACCAGATCGAACGGCTCGCCGGTCAACGTGGGCAGGGTGTCCAGCGCGGCGCCCACCCGAATCTGCACACGATCACCGACGCCGGCCCGGTCCAGATTGCCCCGAGCCACCTCGGCATGCGTGGGTTCGTACTCCAGCGTCACCACCGAGCCAGTCGGCCCGACGGCGCGCGCCAGCCAGATGGTGCTGTAGCCACCCAGCGTGCCGATCTCCAGGATGCGGGTGGCACGGGTCGCGGTCGCCAGCAGATTCAGGAACTTGCCCTGTTGTACCGAGACCGCGATGGGCGGTAGACCGGCATCGTCGCTGGCGGCCAGCGCCGCTGTCAACGCCGGGTCTTCTCCGGCGAACAGGTTGTCCAGCAAGGCATCGACATCGCGGGGCGTGGGCTTTTCAGTCACTTCATCCACGCTAGCCCGCGATCGCCGTTCTGACTCCTGATTTTTCTTTACCCCATACCCCTATGGGGTATATAGTCAGGGCACCCGGCCGCCGCCGGGGATCACAGAGGAAGGTGTGACACATGGCGAACTACGAGGATGGAACCCTGCTGACGTGCGGCCACGAAGGCTGCGGCTGCCGCGTCCGCATCGAGACGGCGTGCCACTGCTCTGGCTCGGGGCAGGCCTACCGCTGCACCTGCGGCGACGAGCTGGTACCCGTCAAGAGCTGACAACAGACGGCGCCGGTGACGCACAACCTCGACCGTTGTGCGTCACCGGACGCCTTTCCTTGGTGTACACCACCGGGGGGCTAAAGCTCCGACAGGACTGGCGCAGATAGTTCACAAGGGTTCGCCGATGTCTGGAAGTAGCGCAATGTCCTGCGGTTGCCCGTTGCGAAACATGGCTGCAAGTTCACGGACACGTCGCTTGGCCCAGACGACATCAAAGTCACTGAGCACGCCATCGTCAGATCATGACCGACACCGCACCAGAGCGCACGTCACCGCACACCCTCTTTGGCGAACACCACCCGCAGCACATAGCCCAGCTCCGGACCCATCACGATTTCGGCCAGCTCGCAGAATGTCGCGACGAATTCCGGGCCGTGCGGCGGTCGCGCGTCACACAGATGGTGCGCAATCTCATGCAGCACCACCAGTTCCCGCAACGCCCAGTCCACGCCGCGCTGATCCGGTACGGCGATAACGCCTGCCGCACCAAGCCTTTCGTAGTGCGCCGCCGCGGTTCCCCGGCGCGCGCGCACGCTCAGCGCAGAAGCATCCGGCCACCGGGCGCGCACCGTCGACAACGCCATCACGTCATCGACGTAGCGCCGGACGGCGGCCACCGAACCGAAGCGGGCCTCGGGCGGCAACGTCAGTTCGGTGCCGAAGAACTCCATGCTGCGCCTGCCGCTCTCGGCAGCGCGGTCGAACAAGGTGCGGACGAAGACCTCCGCGGCGTAGACCTTGGCGCGCTGACCGTCGCGCTCGGAAGCGCCGTCACTCAATGTTCCCGCGCTCACCGCTCCAGCGCGGACCGCGCCCCCGACAGCTCGGCATTCTCGCCCAGCCGGGCGTTGCGCCCAGCCCGGTCCCCGGCGCGTCGTGCCGCAGACGAATACCCCGCGGATGCCCGGGTGGCCCGCCAGGTGCCCCGCGCCTTGGAGTTACCACGGTAGAAGTCGTGAAGCTCGACCTCCTTGTTGCGCAACGCAATCGCGGTGCCCGGTGGCCGGCTCCGGTCCTTCTCGGCCGCGCGTCGGGTCTCGTCGCGGGCCTCGGCGAGCCGCTGGCCCACCCGAGCGCCGAATGCCAGATGGAAGTTCAGCCGAGCGGTGATGGTCGGGGTAGGGCGGTGCGCACCGGTGGCGATATAGGCGTCCGAGGCCCGGACCATCTGAACGACCAGGCTGGCATAGAGCGCATGGGTGGCGTCGATGTCCTCGGCGAATCCGTAGGCGTAGACATAGGTCGAGTTGGTCGCCACGTCGCAGCGCACGTCGTTGGCCGCGGCGATCCCCACGAACAGCTGCACATAGGTGCGCAGCCCCCGGGCGCCGGGCTCGCCGATGGTGATGGTGCGCTGCACCGGCGCGGTGGCCGCCGTCCGGGTGGCTGAATGCGCGCGAGCCACCGCCAGGTCGATAGAGGTCGCGGTGGCCAGCCGTTGCGCCGCCGCCATGAAGGCGTCGGCTTCGTGGGCGTTGTCGGTGCCCTCGGCCTGGCGCAACAGTGCGGCGATCCGCGCCAACATCTTGTCGTCGGTGCTCACTGCCGCCGCCCCTCAGCATCGCTGCGCTCTGCCTCGTCGTCGGTGCTCATGGCCGCCACGCTAACCGACATCGGCGACACCGCGCCGCCAGCAACTCACAGGTGCGCGTCGATCCAGCCCACCACGTCGTCGAGCACCTGCGCACGCTCGGGCTCGTTGAACACCTCGTGGTAAAGCCCCGGGTAAACGGTCAACCGCACATCGTTCGAACCGACGCACTCCACCAGCCGCCTGCTTCCCTCGGCAGGCACCAGACCGTCGTCAGCGCCGTGCACCACCAGCAGCGGCACCGTCAGTGCCTGCGCCCGCGTCGGCATGGTCTCGCCGACCTTCATCAGCGCCCGCGCCACCCCGGCCGGCACCAGACCGTGGTGCACCAGGGGATCCTCGTTGTAGGCGACCACCACCGCCGGGTCGCGCGAGACCAGCGCACTGTCGAGTTTCTCCACCGGCAGGCTCGGCGCGACAGCGCCCACCGCCTTCGCGACGAACGCCAACCCCGGCGACACCGTGTCGGTCATGGCCACCGCGGGTCCGGACAACACCATCAGCTGGTAGTCGTCGGGACGGTCGACGCCGTAGCTGAACACGATCGCCCCACCCATGCTGTGCCCGAGCACCACGCGCGGCAGCCCGGGGTGCTCGCGGGCAGCGATACCCGCCAGCGTGTGGAAGTCACCGGTGTATTCCGCGATGTTGCGGCACAGCACCCGCTTGCCGCCCGAGCGGCCGTGTCCGCGGTGGTCCAGCGCATAGGTCACCAACCCCGCGGCAGCGAACCGCTGTGCGACGTGGTCGTAGCGACGGGCATGTTCGCCGAAGCCGTGCGACAGCACCACCACGGCGCGCGGCCGCGCGTCGGGCGTCCAGGTGTCGTAGACGATCGGAACCCCGCGCACGCCTTCAAAGGTTCGCTCGGTGCGGGTCCCGAAACTGGGAGATGCCATCAGGGCAGCGTAACGGGCAAAGAGTCCGCCCAGGTAACCTCGCCAGCCATGGGACGAGTCGAAGGCAAAGTTGCGCTGATCAGCGGCGGGGCGCGGGGCATGGGCGCGGCACACACCCGGGCGCTGGCCGCCGAGGGCGCCAGGATCGTGATCGCCGACGTACTGGAGGACGAGGGCAGCAAACTCGCCGATGAGCTCGGGGCCGACACCGCCCGGTTCGTCCGCCTCGACGTCACCCAGGCCGACCAATGGCAAGCGGCCGTTTTGACCGCGGTCGATGCTTTCGGCAGCCTCGACGTGTTGGTGAACAACGCCGGGATCGCCAAGTACAACACCATCGAGAACTTCGACGCCGCCGCCTGGCAGCAGGTTCTCGACGTCAACCTGACCGGAACCATGCTGGGCATGCATGCCGCCGTCGCCCCGATGAAGGCCGCCGGCGGCGGCTCCATCATCAACATCTCCTCGGTCGAGGGGATGCGTGGCACCGCCGGCCTGTACGGCTACGTCGCCTCGAAGTGGGGTGTGCGCGGCCTGGCCAAGGCCGCCGCGGTGGAACTGGCGCCGCACAACATCAGGATCAACAGTGTGTTGCCCGGGCTGATCCGCACCCGGATGACCATCGCCATCCCCGATGACTCCCTGCAGATTCCGCTGGGCCGGGCCGCCAAGTCCGCGGAGGTGGCCACCGCGGTGGTTTTCCTGGCCTCCGACGAGTCCTCCTACATGACGGGGTCCGATCTGGTCATCGACGGAGGCCTGTCCGTGGGCATTCCTCACAAGACCAGCTAGGACAGTATCTTCCCAGGTAAGAGCACCCATCGGACCTGCTTCTGAAACGTGTTCTATGATGGCCGGTCATGAAGACCAAGGGCGCATTGTTGTGGGAGCTGAACTCGCCGTGGCGGGTCGACGAGATCGAGCTGGGCGACCCGGTTGAAGGCGAAGTCCAGGTCCGGATGCACGCCGCTGGGATGTGCCACTCCGATTACCACCTGACCACCGGAGCCACCCCGATGGCGCTACCGGCGCTGGGCGGCCACGAGGGCGCCGGCGTCATCACCAAGGTCGGCAAGGGTGTCACCGGCCTGGAAGAGGGCGACCACGTCGTGATGGCCTTCATCCCGGCCTGCGGCAACTGTCCGCCGTGCATGAAGGGCTTCCGCTCGCTGTGTGACCGCGGGGCGGTGCTGCTGGGCGGCAAGGCCATCGCCGACGGCACCAACCGGATCCACGCCGGTTCACACGAGGTCTCGGCGATGAACCTGCTCGGCACGTTCTCGCCCTACATGACCGTGCACCAGGACTCCGTGGTCAAGATCGACAAGGACGTGCCCTTCGAGACCGCAGCCATCATGGGCTGCGCGGTTCCGACCGGCTTCGGTTCGGCCACCAACGTCGCCGAGGTCAAGCCCGGCGAGACCGTGATCATCATCGGTGTCGGCGGTATCGGTATGAGCGCCCTGCAGGGTGCGGTGCTCGCCGGTGCACGTCGCGTCATCGCTATCGACCCGGTGCCCTTCAAGCGTGACCAGGCCGTCAAGTTCGGCGCCACCCACGTCTACCCGTCGATGGCCGAGGCGATCATGCCGGTCATGGAGGAGACCTGGGGCCTGATGGCCGACAAGGTGATCATCGCGGTCGGCGACATGAAGGGCGAGTACATCGAAGAGGCGATGATCCTGACCGCCAAGACCGGAACCTGCGTGGTCACCGGCATGGGCTCGATGGTCGACGCGGACGTCAAGCTGAACCTGTTCCTGTTCACCATGTTGCAGAAGACGTTGAAGGGCAACATCTTCGGCGGCGGCAGCTCGCACATCGAGACACCCAAGCTGGTGGGGCTGTACAAGTCCGGGTTGCTCAAGATCGACGAGATGATCACCACGACTTACAAGCTCGAGGACATCAACACCGGCTACCAGGACATGGTGGACGGCAAGAACATCCGCGGCGTCATCACCTACGACGAGTCGGACTGGTAAGCGGCTACTTCCTGTCCTGCGGCAGCCGGCAGCCGGTGTAGCCGGAGACCACCAGGTTGCCGCGGTAGCCGACTTTGATGAAAAGGCCGGTGGGACCGTAAAACCCGACGTCGTGATTGCCCGGCTGGTTCTGCATCACCTGAACCTCGGTGGCCTCCAGCTTGGCGGCCGCCGACTTGGCGACCTCTTCGAGCTTGACCCAGGTCTGCTCTGAGACCGCGACATCCCGGGCAACGGCGTCCGGCAGGAAGTAACGCTTACCGTCGGTTTGCTCATATGGCCGCTCGCAATTTCCGCCATCGCCCTCGTCCAGCGTCTCCCAGACGATGGATGGGATGAGTTGCCTTGCGGCGGCGGTTATTTCATTCATCGTATCGGCTACCTGGGTTCGGGTGTCCTCGAGCGACGGCAACGACTTGAGCACGGCCAAGGCCTCGGCGGCGACGCTGGGCGGAGTGGGTTCATACGGTTGGGACACGTGACATCCTGCGGTTAGTGCGACGCTGGCCATGACAGCGAACAGGCATCGTCGCGGCTGGAGTGGGGACACTTGGTGAAACATCAATTTCGTCGAACCGCCTTGTCGCCCAGGCCGGCTAGGACCGCGGCGATGTTGTAGTTGGTCGTCCGGAGGCCTCCACCGTCGGGGAAACGGGGGTAGTCACTGTGGCCGTGAGCCTCTTGCAGGGTGAGGGTGCCACCGTGGCCGTCGGGCACCGTCGCGGCGCCGGTGTCCAGCCGGGTGAAGTCCGGGTTGGTCGCCGGATTCGGCCCGAAATCCCCGAACTCGTTGTTGAGGTAGGTACCGAGAATGGGAACGCCCTGGCCGATCGATCGCGCGTCATAGACCCACTGAATCGGGTCGTCCGGAGCTTCCATGGCGAACACCTGCCCGGGCTGCAGGTGTAGTTGCTGGGGCGTGGAGGCCTCGATGCCCGGAGATCCGTAGAACAGCGCCCGCGATACCCCGTGATCGCCGGGCTCCTGCAATGCCAGCCCGGTGGTCAGCGACCCATAAGAGTGCCCGATCGCGGTGAGATCGGCGGGGCCGCCGACGTGCGAGGCCTGGATCCCGTCATAGAAACGCGCCAGGTCATGCGCGCCGGAGCGGGCGAGGTCGTCGTGGGTGACTCCCCAGATTCCGGCCAGCGATGCGGACTTGTCGTCGAACCCGGGCACCTGTGGGGGGTCGTACCCGATCCAGGCGATCGTCGAGACGGTATCGCTCTCGTGCCCCGGCTCGAACCGCAATTGCCGCAGCGCTTCCCGTCTGAGGTTGGTTGCTTCTTCGGTCATACTCCCGATGGCTCCGTGCACCGTCGTGTTCAGCCCGGGCGTGGTGACTGAGACATGGGTGGCCTTGTCCGGGTCACCGACGGCGATGGCCGCGCGGACCTGCGTGCCACTCTCGGTGTCCAGCAGCATCAATTTCCGGTCGGGACTGGCACTGACGGCGGAATCGACGGCCTTCAGGTCGTCCAGATACCTGTCTCTTATACACATCTGACGCTGCCGA
>NZ_JRMM01000023.1:0-38141 GCF_000972905.1 Mycobacterium sp. UM_Kg27 | reverse complement strand
GCGCTCACTCCACTCGTTCCGCTCACGGTGCCTTCGCTGCTCGCGTCACTCGTGTCATTCGCTGCGCTCACTCCACTCGTTCCGCTCACAGGGGAATGTTTCCGTGCTTCTTGGGCAGCGGCTGAACGATCTTGCGTTCCAGCAGCCGCAGCGACGTCGCGATGTAGCCGCGGGTGTGCGACGGCGGGATCACCGCATCGACGTAGCCCCGCTCGGCGGCGACGTAGGGGTTCACCAGAGTGTCCTCGTACTCCTGCTGAAGCTGCAGGCGCAGCGCGTCGACATCGTCGCCGCTCTTGGCGGCCTCGTTGAGCTGCTGGCGGTAGACGAACCCGACCGCACCAGAGGCGCCCATCACCGCGATCTGGGCCGTCGGCCAGGCCACGTTGACGTCAGCGCCCATCTCCTTGGACCCCATCACGCAGTACGCGCCGCCGTAGGCCTTGCGGGTGATGACGGTGATCTTGGCGACGGTGGCCTCACCGTAGGCGTAGAGCAGCTTGGCGCCGCGCCGGATGATGCCGTTGTACTCCTGCTCGGTACCGGGCAAAAAGCCGGGCACGTCGACCAGCAGCACGATCGGGATGTTAAAGCAGTCGCAGGTCCGGATGAACCGGGCGGCCTTCTCCGAGGCGTTGATGTCCAGGCAGCCGGCGAACTGGGTCGGCTGGTTGGCCACGATGCCGACGGTGCGGCCCTCGACCCGGCCGAAGCCGACGATGATGTTCTGCGCGTAACCGGCCTGGACTTCCAGGAACTCGTCGTCGTCGAGGATCCGGGTGATGACCTCGTGCATGTCGTAGGGCTGGTTCGGCGAGTCCGGGATCAGCGTGTCCAGCTCGAGGTCCTCGGCGGTCAAGTTGTCCTCGATAGCGCCCTCGGCTGCCGGCACCGGGAAGTGCGGCGGGTCGGCGTAGTTGTTCGGGGGCAGGTAGCTCAACAGGTCGCGGACGTAGTCGAAGGCGTCCTGCTCGCCGGAGGCGACGTAGTGCGCGGTGCCGGACTTGCCCATGTGGGTGTGGGCGCCGCCCAGCTCCTCTTGGGTGACGTCTTCTCCGGTGACGGTCTTGATCACGTCAGGGCCGGTGATGAACATCTGGCTGGTCTGGTCGACCATCACGATGAAGTCGGTCAGCGCGGGGGAGTACACGTGACCGCCGGCCGCCGCGCCCATGATCAGCGAGATCTGTGGGATCACGCCCGAGGCCAGGATGTTGTTGTGGAAGATCTTGCTGTACAGGCCCAGCGAGACCACACCCTCTTGGATGCGGGCGCCGGCGCCGTCGTTGATTCCGATCAGCGGCCGGCCGGTCTTCATGGCCAGCTCCTGGACCTTGACGATCTTCTCGCCGTAGACCTCGCCGAGGCTGCCGCCGAACACGGTGGCGTCCTGGCTGAAGATGCAGACCTCGCGGCCATCGATGGTGCCGTAGCCGGTCACCACGCCGTCGCCGAGCGGGCGCTTGTCGGCCAGGCCGAAGTTGGTGCTGCGGTGCTTGGCCAGCGCGTCGAGCTCGACGAAAGAACCCTCGTCAAGCAGGGCGTAGACCCGTTCGCGAGCGGTCAGCTTGCCTTTGGCATGCACCTTGTCGACCGCGGCCTCACCGACCGGGTGCAGGGTTTCCTCGGTCCGACGCTTGAGGTCGGCGAGCTTGCCCGCGGTGGTGTGGATGTCGACGACATGCTCGGCTTGCGCCTCTACGTGGGCCTCACCGGAGTGCTCAGTAACACTGGTCATAAGAAATGATCTTAAAGTGTGGGCCATCGGATCGCCCGACCGGACCGGTTAGGCAACGTCACCGCTGTCTGGACCGTCGCGAAGCACATCTCGGGCCGGTGGCAGTGGTTGGTGCCGGGTCAGGCGGCTGCGGTACCGGGCTCAGGTGGGGCGGTGACTTCCTTGACGAACTCGCCGAGGTAGCGGATCGCCCGCCGTCCCTCGGGCAGCACGTCGGCCGCCAACGGGAAGTCGTGAACCTGGCCCTCCCACAGATGCAGATCGCAGCGCACGCCGGCCGCATCCAGTCGCTGCGCCATCGCTTCGGCGTCGGGCAGCAGCAGTTCGTCGGTGCTTGCGTGGATGGCAACCGGTGGCAGCACCGACAGGTCGGCATCCATCGGCGACGCCGCGCGGGCACGCAGCAGGTATCGGGTGAACGCCATCAGTGCCTCGCACGGGAACATCGCGCAACGCCGAGCGTTGCGGTGCTGAAGCTTTGCGGTGGGGTCCGCGTCGGTGAAGGGTGAAACCGCGGCAATTCCAGCGGGTTTCATCAGATTCGACTGCGCGGCGGCCAGCGCGGTCATAAAGGCCAGATATCCGCCCGCGGAATCGCCGGCGATCACGATCTGCTCCGGGGCGTAGCCTCGCCGAAGCAGCCAGCGCAGCCCGCTCAGGCCGTCCTCGACGGCGTCAGCGATCCGGTGTGCGGGCAACATTCGGTAGTCGATGTTGAGAACGCTGGCGTCGGCCGCTCGGGACAGCCAGGTTACCAGTGAACGGTGGGTGTTGAGTCCACACGTCAGAAAAGCGCCGCCGTGCAGATAGAGGATGGCCCGTTCTGTCGAGACGCCGGTAGCCTGAACCCGTTCGGCGACACAGTAACCCAGGCGGAAGCGCTGGACGCGCGCTGTTTGCCGGTGCGGTACCAAGCCGGCCAGTCGGTCGACTGAAGTCAGCGGCCACGCCAAGTCCGGCCGGACTGCCCACGCGCGCACCAGGTTCTTCACGACGAACCGGCTGGCGAGTGACACCGCGACTGATTGCGCGCTGTGGCGGCGGTGAACGTGCCTCGTCAATCCCCTGGTGACCATGTCGATCACCTCCTCCGCCTGTCCGAATACCCGTGCGCCGGGCGTTTCAACCGAGGTGGCCGCAGTGCCGGTGAGTAAGCTGGCGAAATGAGTCTTGTGCCACGGCCGCCGCTGGACGTAGCCGCTCTGCGAGCCGGGCTGACCGGGCCGGACGGGCCGTGGCGCGTCGTAGATGTCGTCGACGACACCGGTTCCACCAATGCGGATCTGTTGGCCCGTGCCGCAGCGGGCGAAGATATCGACGGAGCCGTGCTGCTGGCCGAACATCAGATGGCCGGCCGTGGTCGTCACGGCCGACACTGGAGTGCCCCGGCGTACAGCCAGCTCGCGCTGTCGGTGGGTGTGGCCGCGGACACCGTGCCGACATCGGGTTGGGGTTGGCTGACTCTGGCCACCGGGGTCGCGGTCGCCGATGCGATCGCCGAAGTGTCGGGCCTGCAGGTCGGCCTGAAGTGGCCCAATGACGTCATCGCGGGCGACGGCAAGCTGGCCGGCATTCTGGCAGAGGTGGCCGCGCCGAAGCAGCTGATCGTGGTGGGCCTCGGGCTCAACGTGTCCATGACCGCGGAGGAGGCCCCGGATCCCGCGGCGGTCTCGCTGGCGATGCTCGGCGCTGCGGTGGTGGACCGAAACCTCTGGGCCGACAAGGTTCTTCGTCACCTCGCGATTCGGATCGCGGCCTGGCGTGCGGCGGGCGGCGCCGACGATGCACTGGTGTCGGACTATCGGCGGCACAGCTGCACGTTGGGGGCCCAGGTGCGCGCCGACATACCCGGCGACCAACGCGTGGAGGGAGTCGCCGAAGCCATCGATGACACCGGACGCCTGGTGATCAACACCGGAGATGGCACCGTCACGGTGTCGGCCGGCGATGTCACCCGACTTCGGCCCACCGGCTAGGGCCTGGCCGTGGGTTACCCGGAGAGCGTGCTGGCCGACGATGAGCACGTGGTGTTGCACCGGCACCCGCACGTCAAACGACTGATACTGCCGGTGCTGGCGTTATTGCTGGTCACCGCGTGCGCCGCGTTCGCCGCTGGGTTCGTCAACTCACGGCCCTGGGATCCGACTGCCAAGAACGTCGTCTTCGGGGTGATCTGGGCGATCTGGCTGGTGGTATTCGGCTGGCTGACGCTCTGGCCGTTCTTGAGCTGGCTGACCACGCATTTTGTGGTCACTGACCGGCGCGTGATGTTTCGGCACGGGTTGTTGACCCGCAGCGGAATCGACATCGGACTGGCGCGGATCAACAGCGTGGAGTTCGTACATGGCTTCATCGACCGGCTGTTGCGAACCGGCACGCTGATCATCGAGTCGGCGTCGCAGGAACCCCTGGAGTTCTACGACATTCCGCGCGTGGAGCAGGTCCACACGCTGCTGTATCACGAAGTTTTCGACAGACCGTCCGCCGGCGGTTGATGACGGGCCGGACGCCGGAACAGTGTCACCACGCCGGTGTCCGGGCCGCTCTCCAAGGCATCTTCGATCGCCTCGGCGAGCGCGCCGGTCTCGATCGTCGCGTCGAGTGCGGCGTCGGTGCTGCGAGCGAACTCGTCGGGGAAGACCCAGCGGCGGAACGCCCAGAACCGGAATGCCATCTGCAGCAGGTTGCCGATGATGTAGGCCGAGACGAAGTCCGAGAGGTTCTCGATGGTCAACGACACCATGGGTGCTCGCAGCCCGAGCACATAGCTGGAGAACCACAACGGGGCCATGGACAACACCACGCCGACGCCGCTGACCCCGAAGAACAGCAGGGCCTCGTGGTGCCGTTCTCGGCCGCCCCGGTCTTTGAAGCTCCACTCGCGGTTGAGGATGTAGGACGCGATTACCGCGACGATCCCCGAGATGACCTTGGCCGTGACGGGCTTGGGCGACAGAATCGTGAGCTTGAGCGTGTAGAACAGCGCCGAGTCGATGAGAAATGTGGTCGCGCCGACGATGGCGAACTTGATCAGCTCATGATGGCGTTCGGCCAGCGGACGGATCACCCGCGGCAGGCGGGCAATCGTGGCGTCGGTAAAAGACACAAGTCGCCAGTGTACGGACTCGGCCCCAGCCGTGCCTAACGACTGCATAACGACTCAGGGAGCTCATGGCGGCTGCGCCGCACTTGCGATCGCCGCGCGCCGACGTGTCACGATATTGGCCGTGCCGAACCCCCCAACCACAACGCCGCCCGCCGGCGGAGGTAGCCCATCCCCCCCAAACGGGCGGTACCCGCAGGTCGCCATGGTGGGCGGCGGTCAGCTGGCGCGGATGACCCATCAGGCCGCAATCGCGCTGGGGCAGCGGCTGCGGGTGCTGGCCGCGGCGGCCGACGAGCCGGCTGCCCAGGTCACCCCGGACGTGGTGATCGGCTCGCACACCGACCTCGATGACCTGCGCCGGGCGGCCGCTGGAGCCACCGTGCTCACCTTCGACCACGAGCACGTCCCGGGCGAGCTGTTAGAGCAACTGATCGCTGAGGGCATCAACGTCGCGCCGCCCCCGGCGGCGCTGTTGCACGCCCAGGACAAACTGGTGATGCGCCGCAAGCTCTCGGCGCTGGGGGCGCCGGTGCCGCGGTTCGCCGCGATCGAGGCCCTTGAGGATCTCGATGCCTTCGCGGCCCTGACCGGTGGCCCGATGGTGGTCAAGGCGGCCCGGGGCGGCTACGACGGGCGCGGGGTGTCCCTCGTTGACGATGTGGCCCAGGCTCGGGCGGTCGTCACCGACTATCTGGCCGCAGGTGTGCCGGTACTGGCCGAGGAGCGGGTCGCGATGCGCCGGGAACTCTCGGCGCTGGTGGCCCGGTCCCCGTATGGGCAGGGCGCGGCATGGCCGGTGGTCGAGACCGTGCAGGAAGATGGAATCTGCGTGACAGTGATCGCGCCCGCCCCCGACCTGTCGGACGAATCCGCTGCTGCTGCACAACAATTGGCGCTGCGGTTGGCTGATGAGCTGGGCGTGGTCGGGGTGCTGGCTGTCGAGCTCTTCGAAACCACCGGCGGTCAGGTTCTGGTCAACGAGCTGGCGATGCGACCGCACAACTCGGGGCACTGGACCATGGACGGTGCGGCCACCAGCCAGTTCGAACAGCATCTACGTGCGGTGTTGGACTATCCGCTCGGTGCCACCACACCGATTGCGGCGGTGACTGTGATGGCCAATGTCCTGGGCGCCCCGCAGACACCGGCGATGACGATGGACGAGCGGCTACATCACCTGTTCGCGCGCTATCCCGACGCGCGAGTCCACCTCTACGGCAAGGACGAGCGGCCGGGCCGCAAGATCGGCCACATCAACCTCCTCGGTGCGGACGCGAACGACTTGGCGAACCTGCGCGAGCGGGCCGAAAGCGCGGCACACTGGTTGTCGCACGGGGAATGGAGCGATGGATGGGATCCGCATGAGTGAGCACAAGCCCGGTCCCCGGGTCGGCGTCATCATGGGCAGCGACAGTGACTGGTCGGTGATGGAAGACGCGGCCATGGCGCTGGCCGAGTTCGAGATCCCGTTCGAGGTCGGAGTGGTCTCGGCGCACCGCACCCCCCAGCGGATGTTCGACTACGCCCGCGACGCCGCCGGCCGCGGCATCGAGGTGATCATCGCCGGGGCGGGCGGCGCCGCGCACCTGCCCGGGATGGTAGCTTCGGCCACACCGCTGCCGGTGATCGGGGTGCCGGTGCCGCTGGCCCGCCTCGACGGCATGGATTCTTTGCTGTCCATCGTGCAGATGCCGGCTGGCGTGCCCGTGGCCACTGTTTCTATCGGCGGCGCACGCAATGCAGGTTTGCTCGCAGTGCGTATTCTGGGCTCAGCCGATGCCGCGTTGCGGGCTCGTATGGAGGCTTTTCAAGACCAGTTGGCCCAGAGCGTGCTTGCGAAGGACGCGACGCTTCAAGGTAAAGTTACCGGCGAGTAGCTTAGGAGGCTGTGATGGCTGGGTGGGCCGGGAATCCCTCGTTTGATCTGTTCAAGTTGCCCGAGGAGCATGATGAGTTGCGGGCGGCGATTCGGGCGTTGGCGGAGAAGGAGATCGCTCCGTACGCCAAGGATGTCGATGAGCAGGCCCGGTTTCCTGAGGAGGCCCTGGCGGCGTTGAATGCGTCGGGTTTCAACGCGGTGCATGTGCCCGAGGAGTATGGCGGTCAGGGTGCGGATTCGGTGGCGGCGTGCATCGTGATCGAAGAGGTCGCTCGGGTGTGTGCGTCGTCGTCGCTGATCCCGGCGGTGAACAAGCTCGGCACCATGGGGCTGATCCTGGCGGGCTCGGAGGAACTCAAGGCCCAGGTGCTTCCTGGCCTGGCCGCCGGCGAGGTGATGGCCTCCTACGCGCTTTCCGAGCGCGAGGCCGGCAGCGACGCCGCGGCGATGCGCACCCGCGCCAAGGCCGACGGCGACGACTGGATCCTCAACGGCTCCAAATGCTGGATCACCAACGGCGGCAAGTCCAGCTGGTACACCGTGATGGCCGTGACCGACCCGGACCTGGACGCCAACGGCATCTCGGCGTTCATGGTCCACATCGACGACGAGGGATTCACCATCGGTCCCAAGGAGCACAAGCTCGGGATCAAGGGCTCGCCGACCACCGAGCTGTACTTCGAGAATTGCCGGATTCCCGGTGACCGGATCATCGGCGAGCCGGGGACCGGGTTCAAGACCGCGTTGCGCACGCTGGACCACACTCGTCCCACGATCGGCGCTCAGGCCGTGGGTATCGCTCAGGGCGCGCTGGACGCGGCCATCGAATACACCAAGGACCGCAAGCAGTTCGGTAAGAACATCAGCACGTTTCAGGGTGTGCAGTTCATGTTGGCCGACATGGCGATGAAGCTCGAGGCGGCCCGGTTGATGGTGTATTCGGCGGCGGCTCGCGCCGAGCGGGGTGAGACGGGCCTGGGCTTCATCTCCGCGGCGTCGAAGTGCTTCGCCTCCGATGTGGCGATGGAGGTCACCACTGATGCCGTGCAGTTGTTCGGTGGGGCGGGCTATACCACCGACTTCCCGGTGGAGCGGATGATGCGCGACGCCAAGATCACCCAGATCTATGAGGGCACCAACCAGATCCAGCGCGTCGTCATGAGCCGACACCTCCTGCGCTGACGTCGCGGTGATGACAAACCGGATCGACATCGTCCGCGCGGCGCGGCATGCGTTCGTCGACACGGTCGACGGGCTCACGGACGCTGAATTCGACCACGGCACCACGCTGTGCGCGCAATGGTCGCCGCGTGACGTGCTGGCTCATCTGATCGGCACCTCCGAGATCGGCAGATACCTGCGTGCCCCGTGGCGGTTGCACAAGATCAACGCCGAAGTCGTCGCGGCGGGACGCGGCCGCGACCGGGCCGATTTGATCGCCGCCGCCCGGCGCTGGGCACAGGTACCCGACCGCGCCGTGGCCCGGCTGCTGCTGGGCGACTTGGCGATGCATCACCAGGATGTGCTGCGCGGGCTAGGGCGCAGCCGCGAGATCCCGCCGGTCGAAGAGGCCGCGATCCTGACCGAGGGAGTGAGCCTGACCGTGCAGAAGCTGCAGCCGACCCTGCTGCGGTATCGGATCGAACCCACCAACGGGATCGGCCGGCCCCGCGGCCGCGGCACCGTAGTCCGCGGCACGGCGGAAGCGCTGGGCCTGTGGCTCGGCGGCCGCACCATATCCGATGTCGAGATCGGCTGAAGCCGTTCGTCCGCATCGGTGAACGCACGAATGCGACAGCCCTAAGATTGGCAATCGGCGCTGTCCGCCCCACCTAGGAGAGGCTTCATGCCAGGACTTCGACGCGATGTCGATCCCGACGGATTGCTGGAGTACTCCGTCGTCTACACCGACCGGGCACTCAACCACATGTCCGCGCGCTTCCAAGACGTCATGAACGACGTCTCGGCGATGCTGCGCGAGGTCTACCACGCCGACGCGGCAGTCGTGGTGCCCGGCAACGGAACCTGTGGCATGGAAGCGGTCGCACGACAGTTCGCCAACGACGCCGACGTACTCGTCATCCGGAACGGGTTCTTCAGCTACCGGTGGAGTCAGATCCTTGCGACCGGCCGCATCACCGACCGCGTCACCGTCCTCAAGGCCCGTCCGACCGGCGACGGCGACCAGGCGCCGTTCGCTCCCGCGCCCATCGACGAGGTCGAGGAGGCGATCGCGCGGATCCGGCCGGCGGTGGTGTGCGTTCCGCACGTGGAAACCGCGAGTGGAATCCTGCTGCCCGACGACTACCTGGCGCGCATCGGCACGGCGACGTCCGCGGTGGGCGGCCTGTTCGTCCTGGACTGCATCGCCGCCGGGGTGGTCTGGGCTGACATGGCGGCGCTCGGGGCCGACGTCTTGGTGACGGCGCCGCAGAAGGACTGGAGCGCCGAGCCGGGCTGTGCCATGGTCTGCCTGTCCAACCGGGCGCTGGAGGCCATGGAGCGCACCCAGAGCACCAGCTTCGCGCTGGACCTCAAGAAGTGGCGAGAGATCATGGTGGCCTACGAGAACGGCGGCCACGCGTATCACTCGACCATGCCGACCGGCGTGATCAGCGGCCTTCGCGACGCCATGGCCGAGACCCGCGACCGCGGCTTCGATGCGGTGCGCGAGCAGCAGTTCGCGCTGGGTCGCAAGGTACGTGCGCTGTTGGCCGAACGTGGCTTCCCCAGCGTGGCCGCACCGGGATTCGAAGCGCCCGGCGTGGTGGTCAGCTACACCACTGACCCGGAGATCCGCACCGGCAGAAAGTTTCTGGCCCAAGGCCTGCAGACCGCAGCCGGAGTGCCGCTGCAATGCGATGAGCCGGCGACGTTCAGCACCTTCCGAATTGGGCTGTTCGGGCTGGACAAACTGGCCGACATCGAGGGAACGGTGGCGCGACTGAGCTCCGCGATCGACCGGATCGCCTTGGCCTGATCCGATGTCTGAAGGTAACGCCGGTACGTCGAGCATCTACCTCGCCGCCGTGGAGGGCGGCACCGGCAAGTCCGTCCTCGCGCTCGGCCTGCTGCACCTTCTGGCCGCCTCATCGACGCGGGTCGGTGTTTTCCGTCCGGTCGTGCGATCGCTGGACGAGCCCGACGGGCAACTCGAACTGCTGCTCGCCCATGCCACCGCCACCATCGACGACCACAGCGCCTGCCGTGGTGTGACCTACCAGCAGGTCTTCGCCGACCGGGAGGCGGCGCTGGGCGAGATCGTGGCGCGGTTCCACGAAGTCGCCCGGCACTGCGACACCGTACTGGTAGTCGGCAGCGACTACACCGACGTCGTCAACCCGAGCGAGTTGACCTTCAACGCTCGTATCGCGGTGAACCTGGGGGCGCCACTTGTGCTGGCGGTCAACGGACACAACCGCGACGCGCAGGCCATCGCTGAGATCACCGAGCGGTGCCTGGCCGAAGTGGCCGCGGTACACGCCCGCCCGGCAGCGGTGATCGCCAACCGTTGCGATCCGGACCAGCTGGCCGATGTCACCCAAGCGATCTCAGTCCGCCTGGCCGGTGCCGATGTTCCGGCGTTCGCGGTCCCGGAGGTGGCGCTGCTGGCGGCACCGACCATGGCCGAACTCTGCACCGCGCTGGAGGGCACCGTCTACAGCGGCGACCCGGAGTTACTGCGCCGCGAAGCGCTCAGCGTCATGGTCGGCGGTATGACCGCTGAGAACATCCTCGATCGACTGTCCGAGGGGCAGGTCGTGATCGTCCCGGCCGACCGCTCGGACGTACTGCTGGCGTTGGTGAACGCCCATGAGGCACAAGGCTTCCCCTCCCTGGCAGGGATCATCCTCAACGGGGGTCTGCTGCCGCACCCGGCCATCGACAAATTGGTGAAGGGACTGCGGCCCACCCTGCCGTTGATCGCCACCAGTCACCGCACCTACGACACCGCCGAAAAGGTGTCGCATACCGGCTCGAGAATCACCGTCGGTGCATTGCGCAAGATTGACACCGCACTTGCCCTGGTCGCCGCGCACATCGACGGCGCCGAACTGGCCGAGCGGATCCGGGTGCCGGCGTCGACCGTGATCACCCCGCAGATGTTCGAATACCGGCTGCTGGAACGGGCCCGCGCCGACCGTCGCCACATTGTGCTGCCGGAAGCGAGCGATGACCGGATCCTGTTGGCGGCCGGGCGGTTACTGTCGCGCGGGATCGTCGATCTGACCCTGCTCGGCATGGAAGGCGCGGTGCGTCAGCGCGGTGCCGAGCTGGGTGTGGACCTGGACGCCGCGCGGGTGATCGATCCCGAGACCAGTGAGCTGCGAGACACCTTCGGCGCCGAGTACGCCCGGCTGCGCGCACACAAAGGCGTGACCGAGGACCGCGCCCGCGAGATCATGCGCGACATCTCCTATTTCGGCACCATGATGGTGCACCGGGGGATCGCCGACGGAATGGTGTCGGGTGCGGCACACACCACCGCCCACACAATCAGGCCGGCATTCGAGATCATCCGCACCGCGCCCGGGGTGTCCACGGTCTCCAGCGTGTTCCTGATGTGCCTGTCCGATCGGGTGTTGGCCTACGGCGACTGCGCGGTGGTGCCCGATCCGACCGTCGAGCAACTCGCCGACATCGCCATCTCCTCGGCGGCCACCGCGGCCGCGTTCGGCATCGAACCCAGAGTCGCGCTGCTGTCCTACTCGACCGGCGAATCCGGCTCCGGCGCCGGCGTGGACAAGGTGCGTGCCGCAACACAACTGGTGCACGAGCGTCGCCCCGATCTGCTTGCCGACGGCCCGATCCAGTACGACGCCGCGGTCGATGCGGGAGTGGCCGCGGCCAAGATGCCGGACTCGCCGGTAGCGGGGCATGCCACCGTGCTGGTGTTCCCCGACCTCAACACCGGCAACAACACCTACAAGGCGGTGCAGCGCAGTGCCGGCGCGATCGCGATCGGCCCGGTGCTGCAGGGACTGGCCAAGCCCGTCAACGACCTGTCCCGGGGAGCTTTGGTCGACGACATCGTCTACACCGTGGCCATCACCGCGATCCAGGCGCAGGGAGTGACTCAGTGACTTCAACCGCACCCGGCTTGGTGCTGGTGCTCAACTCGGGTTCGTCGTCGATCAAGTTCCAACTGGTCGATCCGGTGGCCGGCACCGCGCTGCTGTCCGGGCTGGTGGAGCAGATCGGCGAGCCGGACAGTCCGGTCGCCGACCACGCCGCCGGCCTACAGCTGATCCACCGGCAGCTCGTCGACTCCGGCATCGACCTGGCCGCCGTCCGCGCTGTCGGGCACCGGGTGGTGCACGGCGGCAAACTGTTTTACGCGCCGACACTGATCACCGACGAGGTGGTGGCCGAGGTGGCGGGGCTGTCGGAGTTGGCGCCATTGCACAATCCGGCCAACGTGATCGGGATCGAAGTAGCCCGCAACGACTTTCCCGAGGTCCCGCACGTGGCGGTGTTCGACACCAGTTTCTTCCACTCCCTGCCGGTGGCCGCAGCCAGCTATGCCATCGACCGTGACGTCGCGGCCCGATACGGCATTCACCGCTACGGCTTCCACGGCACCTCGCATGAATACGTCTCCGGTGAGACCGCCGCCGTACTGGGCCGCGACCCGGCCGAGCTGAACATCATCGTGCTGCACCTGGGCAACGGGGCCTCGGCTTCGGCGGTGCAAGGCGGGGTGGCCGTCGAGACCTCGATGGGGCTGACCCCGCTGGAGGGTTTGGTGATGGGAACCCGCAGCGGTGACATCGACCCGGGCGTACTGTTCCACCTCAACCGCACCGCCGGAATGCGCGTCGATGCGCTCGATGAGTTGCTGAACCGCCGCTCCGGACTCAAAGGGCTGTCCGGGGTCAACGACTTCCGGGAACTGCTCGAGCAGCGGGCGGCCGGCGGCGCGCTGGGCGAGGCCGCCGGACTGGCCTACGACGTCTACGTTCACCGGCTGCGCAAATACGTCGGCGCCTACCTGGCCGTGCTGGGCCACGTCGACGCCATCGCCTTCACCGCCGGAGTGGGGGAGAACGCACCCAGCGTGCGCGAGGACGCGCTGGCCGGACTGGACGGGCTGGGCATCATCGTGGACCCCGAGCGCAACCGCACCGGCAAGGGCGCCCGGATCATCTCCGCCGAGGGATCGCGCACCACCGTCTTGGTGGTTCCCACCAATGAGGAGCTGGCGATCGCGCGGGCCGCCTGGCAGTTCGTGTGAGCGTCGCCCGCGACCCGGAGCGGTAACCCCGCCGTGGACGGCGTGCGGGACCGGTCGCGGCGCATCCAGCCGTACCAGGCCCGCCCGCGGCGGGTCGCGGTACAGTGTCGTCCTGTGAAATTCGGCCGTTCGACCGTGCTGCCGGCCCTGCTGGCTGTTGGCGCACTGACGGTTTCGGCCTGTGGCGGCGGCTCCGCTCAATTGGTGTCCGCCGAGGACCCGGCCGTAGGCGTGGACTGCGGGGGCAAGCAGGAATTGCAGGCCGGCGGCTCGGCCGCCCAGGCCAACGCGATCGAGCAGTTCGCCTACGCCTTTTCCCGGGCCTGCCCCGGGCAAGTGCTGGTTTACACCGCCAATGGCTCCGCCGCCGGAGTCGATGACTTCCTCGCCAACGAGAGCGACCTGGCCGGCTCCGAGGTGGCTATGGACCCCGCCAAGACGCAGCCGGAACGGGCCGCGGAGCGATGCGGCTCGCCGGCCTGGGACCTGCCGCTGGTGTTCAGTCCGATCGCCGTCACCTACCGCATCACCGGGGTGACCAGCCTCAGCCTGGACGGGCCAACCCTGGCAAAGATCTTCAACGGCAGCATCGGCAGCTGGGACAACCCCGCGATTAAGGCGCTCAATGCCGGCGTCCCGCTGCCCGCGCTGCCCATCCATGTGGTCTATCGCAGCGACCGGTCGCCCAGCACCGCCAATTTCCAGAAGTACCTCGAGGTCGCCTCTGACGGCGGCTGGTATTCCAGCGGCGACACGTTCAACGGCGGCGTCGGCGAAGCCGCCACCGGCAACAACGGTGCCGCTGCGGCGCTGCAGGCCACCGACGGATCCATCACCTATAACGAATGGTCGTTCGCGGTCGGCACACAGCTGCCCATGGCTCAGATCGTCACCGCGGCCGGATCGGCACCGGTGGCGATCTCCGCCGAATCGGTCTCCAAGACGATCGCCGGGGCGAAGTTCGTGTCCGACGCCAACCCGAACAATGACCTGGTGCTGGAGATGGCATCCCTCTACCGGCCCGCCGAACACGGCGCCTACCCGATCGTGTCGGCGACCTACCAGATGGTCTGCTCGAAATACCCCGATGCGGCCACCGGCACGGCGGTCAAGGCGTTCCTGCAGGCTGCGATCGGTCCAGGCCAGGACGGGCTGGACCAGTACGGCTTCATTCCACTGCCGCCGTCCTTCAAATCCAGGGTCCAGACGGCGGTCAACGCGATCTCGTGACCATTCGCGGCGTCGGCGCCGGTTAGTCTGGTAGCTACTCTTTCGCCGCAGTGCGCGGCACCGCGGTCGAAGGGAGCGTCGTCGGTGAACAATCCCGAGCCGGTTTCGCGGACCGGATCGCGATTCGGCCCCTATCAATTGGGGCGGCTGCTCGGCCACGGCGTCGTGGGTGATGTCTACCGGGCCGAGGACACCCGCAACGACGAGGCCGTGGCACTCAAGCTGATCTCGGAGTCGTTCTCCACCGACGAGGCGTTCCGCAGCCGGCTCGAGGACGAGGCCGAAGCCGCCGGACAGTTGACGGAGCCCCATGTGGTGCCGATCCGCGCCTACGGCGAGATCGACGACGTGCTCTACCTGGAGACCGGCCTGATCGACGGTACCGACCTGGCCACCGCGTTGGCCGACGGAGGTCCGTTGAGCCCGCCGCGGGCGGTGGCCATCGTGCGGCAGGTCGCCGCGGCCCTGGACGCGGCCCATAACGCCTTTGTCGTCCACCGCGACGTCAAGCCCGACAACATCCTGCTCACCGCTGATGACTCGGCGTATCTGATGGACTTCGGTGTGGCCGCGGCCATCGCCGAACCGGGCGCAGCGGCCAAGCCGGCGGTCGGCACCCTGGCCTACATGGCGCCCGAGCGTCTGACCGGCGAACAGGTCACGCATCTCGCCGACATCTACTCACTGGCCGCTGTGCTGGCCGAGGCGCTCAGCGGGGTGTGCCCGTTCTCCGCCGAGACCGTCGCCGAGGCGATCGAAGAACGCCGCACGGCCGAGCCCCCGCAACCGAGCAAGCTGTTCCCGGGGCGCGTTCCGGTGGCCATCGACGCGGTGCTCGCCCGCGGGCTGGCCCGCAAACCCGAGGAGCGCTACAGCAGCGCCGGTGAGCTCGCCGCCGCCGCCTACCAGGCGCTGACCGAGCCCGAACGCCACCAGGTATCCCGGATCCTGCTGCGTGGCGAGCCGGCGCTGCACCTGCCCGGCGGCCTGGAACCCGAGCCCCGATCTGAGGGCCGAGGTGGCGGCGCGGCGCCGGCCGGCGTGAGCCGAGCCGGATGGGCGCCGACCGACATCGGATTCGGTGCTGCTTTGGGCGCCGGTCTGGGCGGCCCTCCCCCGGCGCCCTTCCCGATGTCACCCCTGCTGCGCAACGACCTGCAGACGCCGGCCACGGTCATGCCCACCCCGTCGCGGCGCCGGCGGCTGCCCCGCAAGCCGGTGCTGGTGGCGGCCGCGGCGGTTGCCGCGGTCACCGTGGTCGCCGGCATCGGGCACGTGGTGTCGGAGCCCTCGTCGGCGACGCCGGTGGCGGCACCCCCACAGGAGGTGCTGCCGTTCACCGACCTGGACTTCCGGCTCTCACCGGGCGGGGTGGCGTTGGACGGCGACGGCAACGTCTACGTCAGCAGTGAAGGCATCCAGGGGCGTGTGGTGCGCCTGGCCGCCGACACGACCGCCTCGACGGTGGTGGCCTTCAGCGACCAGTACCAGCCCCGCGGTGTGGCGGTCGACAGCATCGGCAACGTGTACTTCTCCGATGTCAACGATCGGGTGGTCAAGGTCAGCGCGGACTCCGAGACTCACACGGTGCTGCCGTTCGCCGGCCTGGATGACCCGGACGGGGTGGCGGTGGACTCCGACGGCGGCAACGTCTATGTCGCCGACCGCGGCAACGACGTGGTACTGCGCCTGGACACCGTCACCAACATCCAGACCACGGTGCCGTTCGTCGGCCTCAACAAGCCCGACGGGGTGGCAGTCGACACCGCCGGCAATGTCTACGTCACCGACACCGGCAACAACCGGGTGCTCAAGCTGGTGGCCGCCACAGGCGAGCAGGTGGTGCTCTCGTTCGCCGGGATCGTCGCTCCGCGGGGTATCGCGGTGGACGAGGCCGGTGACGTCTATGTCACCGAGCACAACCGCAACAAGGTGGTGAAGCTGGCCGCCGGAGCCGCAATCCCGGTGGTGCTGCCGTTCACCGGACTCAACTCCCCATTGGACGTCGCCGTCGACAAACGCGGCGATATCTATGTCGCCGACCGCGGCAACGACCGGGTCGTCAAGGTGGAGGCCAACAGCTGAGTGCCGCCTGAGGCACCGGCGCTGTGACGGCTGCCGCACCGAAACGCCAGGTAGCATTTTTCGCGTGGACAGTAGCGTCGTGGGCCCGGCCGCGGGTATCGCCGATCCGGTGGCCGACGCCCCGGTCACGACCGTCGGGCGCCACGACCACGACCACGACCACGCGGGGCACGCCCACGGCTTTCCCGTCGTTCACGATGCGGGTTGGCGCCGCGCAGCGACCTGGGCCCGGCGGCTTGCCTGGATAAGCCTGGTCCTGGTGGGGATCGAAGGCGTGGTGGGCCTGTGGCAGGGCCTGGCCGCCGGTTCGATCGCCCTGACCGGTTGGGCGCTGGGCGCCATTCCCGAGGCGATGGCCGGGGCGGTGGTGATCTGGCGGTTCACCGGTGCCCGCACACTGTCGGAGACAGCGGAGCGGCGCGCTCAGATCGGCGTGGCGATCTCGTTCTGGATCAACGCCCCCTATATCGCCGCGGAGTCGATACGCCACTTCATCGGCGACCACCGCAGCGAAGGCAGCGCGATCGGCATCGCGGTCACCGCTGCGGCCGTGCTGGTGATGCCGATGCTGGGCCGGGCCCAGCGGCGGCTTGGCAAGCGGCTCGGCTCGGCGGCGACAGTCGGTGAGGGCGTGCAGAACTATCTGTGTGCGATTCAGGCCGCCGCGGTGCTGGTCGGGCTGACCCTGACCACCCAATGGTCCGGCGGCTGGTGGCTGGACCCGCTGATCGGTCTGGGGGTGGCCGCCGTTTCGGTGTGGCAGGGCTTCCGCTCGTGGCGCGGCGAGGGCTGTGGCTGTTAAAGGCTGCTAAACGCTGTTGCGCCCACCGACGCTAAGTCCCGACTGCCCTGGAGCTGGTGGTGGTGCTCGACAGGAACAGTCGGGACGACGACAGATTACGGCACGGACGGCACGGACGCCATCGGCGTCGCCGCCTCGACACCCAGCCGGTAGCGAATCAACCGCGAACTGTTGGCGACGACGGCCACCGATGACGCGTTGTGCAGGATCGCGGCGAGCACCGGTGACAACGCACCGCCGGCGCCGATCAACAGTCCGACGGCGTTGACCGCGATCGACATGCCGTAGTTCTGCCGGATCACCTCGACGGCACGTCCGCCCAGGTCCCTGACGTCGAGCAGGCGGCGCAGGTCGTCATTGGCCAGGGCGACATCGGCGGTTTCCACCGCGACGTCGGTACCGGCCAGCCCCATCGCGATCCCGATGTCCGCGGCGGCCAATGCCGGTGCGTCGTTCACGCCGTCACCGACCATGCCCACCACGTAGCCCTCGTCCTGCAGCTCACGGACCACCTGCAGCTTGTCCTCCGGCAGCACCTCAGCTCGCCATTCCTCGATGCCGAGTTCGGTCGCCACCGCTGCCGCGGTCTCCGGGTGATCACCGGTGAGCATGACGATGCGGCGAACGCCTTTGGCGCGCAATGCTTCCAGCACCTCACGCGACTCGGGTCGTACTTCGTCGCGCAGACTGATCAGCCCGACCAAGGTGCCATCGACCGCCAGCAGCAGCGGAGTCTCGGCTTGGGCGCGCAGTTTGTTGACCCAGTCCGCCGCCTTCTTGGAGATGCGGACCTTCTCCGAGCGCAGCAGGTTCGGGCTGCCCAGCAGCAGGGTGCGGCCGTCGGCCCAGGTGCGGATGCCCAGCCCCACCAGAACCTCGCACTCCTCGTGCGGCGGGATGCTGATGTGGCGTTCCTCGGTGGACCGGATGACGGCTTCGGCCAACGGATGTCGCGAATGCAACTCCGAGCTGGCGGCATAGGCGAGCACCTGTTCGGGCTGCCAATCCTTGTGGATGGCAACGATATTGGTCACCACGGGACGGCCCACCGTCAACGTGCCGGTCTTGTCGAACACGATCGCGTCCACCCGGCCGGCCTGCTCCAGATGCGAGCCGCCCTTGATCAGGATGCCGCGCCGGGCGCCGTTGCCGATCGCCGCGCTGATCGCGGTCGGCGTGGCCAGCCCCACCGCGCAGGGGCAGGCGATCAACAGCATCGTCATCGCGCGGCGGACATCGCCGGTGAGCACCAAGGTGATCGCCGAGAGGATGAACGAGGCCGGTACGAAGCGGCGGGAGAAGTTCTCGCCGACGGTCTGGATCGGTGCGCGGTCATGCTGCGCCTCCTCGACGCGGCTGATGATGCGGCCGATCACGGTCTGGCTTCCCACCGCGGTGGCCCGGACCACCAGTCGGCCGCGCACCACCACCGAACCGGCATGCACGCGCGCCCCGGCGATCACGCTGACCGGCAGCGTCTCGCCGGTGATGGCGGATTGGTCCACGATGGCTTCCCCGTCGACGATCTCGCCGTCGACCGGGATCGCCACGTGGTCGTGGACGATCACCTCGTCGCCGATCTGCACCGTGTCGATCGGAACCTGAACCTCGGTACCGTCGGCCAACCTGACCCAGGCGGTGTCCTGGTTGCCGCGCAACAGATCCGAGATGGCGCGGCGGGTGCGGCGCAGCGTCAGATCCTGCAGGTACTCACCGATATTGAGCAACCACAGCACGGTCAGCGCCACCACGTTCTCGCGAAGCACCAGGCTGGCCACGGTCGCGGCGGTCACCAGAGCGTCGGTGCCGGCCCGGCCGGACCGGATGGAGCGCAGCGCGCCCCGCAGGAAGGGGTAGCCCATGAAGACAGTGGCACCGGTTGCGACGAGCTGGCCGCTGGGTCCCAGCAGCGGCGGCCGGGCGAAGACGTAGCGGCGCATCCCCAGCAGCGCCAGCGCCGCACCGCCGATCACCATGCGCAGCACGTCGGTGTTGCTGACGTCGGCCGAGCGCGGCGTGCGGGCGGGGATCAGCTCGGCGGCCACGGTGGCCGCTGAGGCGATCGCCGCGAGGATCTCCGCAGTGTCACTGCGTTTGGGGGAGTACCAGACCACGACCGATCCGGTTCGCGGATAGGCGTGCACGGTACGGACACCGTGGACCCGGCCGGCGGACTCCTCGGCGGCCACCGCGCGGCGCGAGTCGCCGCGCACCCACGCCACCTGCACCCGCATCCGGCCCGCCGCGTCGGAAATGACGGTCAGCTCGTCGTTGTCGGCGAGCACGGTCGCTATGGCGCCGCTGCTGTTCATCGCTGCGCTCCCCCTCGTCGGCGGGGGGCGCTCAGTGCTCGTGGTCGTGCTCGACGGCGGCCGCCGGCGGGGTGGCTTCCTCGCCGATCCGCTCGCGAGCCTCGGCCACCACGTCGGCCACCTTCAGTCGTGCCGACTCGGCGACCTCTTCGGCTCGCCGGGTTCCGCGCAGACTCCACTCGGTAGCCGTCACCGCTGCCTCGTGCAGCGGAGCTTTCGCCAGCGCCCGGCGGGCCACCTCGTAGGCGCTGACGCCGACCAGTCCGGTGAACACCGTCGACGCCGCTTTCGCCAGCAATCCCTGCACTGCCATGGGTCATCTCCTCTTACGTACGGCGGGTTCTTGCGGGCAAGAGGATCAGCATATCAGCATTTATGCATGTGTTGGTGGTCCCGGCGTGACGCCTGCTTCCCCCCGATGGGGGACGGAAATGGCTGTCGGGCGGTTCAGCCCAGATCGCGGGTGACCTTTTCGCTGGCCCGGCGACGCTCCTGCAGTTCGGGATCGGCATTGGCGACCTGGACCAGCGACCCACCCACGGCGAACACCGCCAGCATGTTCTCGATCAGCTCGGTCGGGTTGGTCCAGTCCCCGGTCGACCACACCCGATCCGACGACGTCAAACCCAATGCTGCCGCGCACTTCTCACACGAGGCCAGCACGTCATCCGGCGACGCCCCGGCCAGGGCTGGGCCGGGGGCGCGTTCGGCGTCGATCTGGTCGCCGTGCACCCGCACTGCGGTCGCGTAGTCGGTGACGCCGATCGGCAGGTCGGGGGCCGGCCGGCCGAACGGGTCCAGCGACAACACGACCACTTCGCCGCCGGTGGCAGCCACCGCCGCGTCGGCCTCATCGATCCGGTCGGCAGTGCACAGCGCAACATCGGAGTCGTCTCCTGGATCGCCGAGCAGCACCTCGGCCCCGATCCACCAGGCACCGAACAGCACCGCCGCGGTCTGCCAGTGCGACGGCAACAACACCGCAATACGACTGCCGGCTCCGGCGCCGAGCTCGTCGCGCAGCAGGTTGCCGGTCTTGGCCGCCCAGTTTGCCAGCGTCGCCGCGGACAGCTCGATGCGCTCGCCGGAGGCGTCGTCGTAATAGGTGATCCGTGGCCCGACGGGGTCGGCGCGCATGATCGGATCAAGGATCGCCGAGCTGAGGTTGATCACCTCAGCGACGTTAGTTCACGCATTGTGGGTCGTTGGAACCCGCGGTCAGAATCGGTGACGCAACGGGGATTTGGGGCGCCTCGTCGTCGTCGTAGCTAAAGATGCCGGCCGCCTGCGCACTGGCGCCCCCGGAGCCCAGGCCCGATCCGGGCCCGGTGTAGTCGTTGGCCAGCACCACGCGCACCGAGCCGGTCGGGACTGACTCGTTGGACACCACCGGCAAGCCGCCCAGGTCCCTGGCCACCGCCAGCGCGCCGGGGTCGTCAGCCGACGCTGCCTGCACCTGGCTGGTGGGCACGTGCCCGGACTCGTTGTTGCCGACCGACCCGGTGCCGAACCCCTTGGCGTTGAGCACCCCGGAAACCGCGGCGGCCAGGCCGTTGATGTCGGTGTCGTTGAGCACGCTGGCGGTGGTCTGTTCCGGGTTGTAGGCCAGTTGCTCGGTCTTGCCCTCGTCCTGATCGTGCAGCAGCCCGGCCACCCAGTCAGCTACCTGGTCGGGATCGACACGGACCACGCTCTGCATACCGTCGTCGCTCCAGCCGGCCTCCTCGAGCACCGGGATCGTGGCGAACGCCACCTTGCCCGCGGCCAGGTCCTGGGCCTTGGTGACGAAGTCGATCACGTCCCAGCCCTCCGACAGCACCACCGACCGCTGTACCGCGGCCTGCAGCCGCGACAAGGTGCCCGGACTGGACAGGGTCTTGCCGGAGATGACCTGATGGGCCAGGGACGCCATCACCGTCTGCTGACGCCGGACCCGGTCCAGGTCGCCGTGCGGGAGTTCGTGGCGCTGTCGGACGAAGCTCAGTGCCTGGGCGCCGCCCAGCCGCTGCCAGCCGGCCGGGAAGTCCGCGCCGGAGAGCTCTTCATACACCGGCTCCTTGAGACAGACGTCGACGCCGCCGAGGGCATCGGTGATCAACGCGAACCCGAGCAGTCCGATCTCGGCGTAGTGGTCGACGGTGACGCCGGTCAGATCGGCCACCGTCTTGATCAGGGCCTCGCGGCCCGCCTCGGTGCCGCGCGCCTGCGCCTGGATCGGATCCATCCCGGATTCGACGAGCGCGTCGGCGGTCTCCAGCCGAGTGGCCCCGTACACGCCGTTGATCTTGGTCTTGTCCAGCCCAGGTGCCGCCACGTAGGAGTCGCGGGGGATCGAGATCGCGGTGGCCGACTTCCCGCTGTTGGGGATCCGGACCAGGATGATGGTGTCGGTGTTGGTGGCCTCGTCGTCGCCGACGCGCAGCGCGGCCAGCTCTTCCGGCGTCAGCGGATTGCCGTGGGCGTCGGTGCGGCTGTCCATCCCGACCAGCAGGATGTCGACCGCGCCGTCGGATCCGCCGTTGCCCAGCGCCAGCGACGAGACGTGGAAGATGCCGTCCTCGAACGACCGGACTTGGCTCCAGGCCACCCCGGTCCCCAGGACGATGGCGACGGCTGCCACCGTGGCAATCACACGAACCACACGTTGCGCAGGCATCACTTCAGATTACTTGCGTAACTGCCGTATCGGCGGTAGCCGAGCGCGGCGTGGCAGCCCGCAAGCGAAGCTGGAGCCGCCGCTTAAGCTCGACGCTCATGCGGATTGTGATCACCGGCGCAGGCGGCCAAGTCGGCACTTTCCTGGCGAAACGCGCCGCCGAGACCGGTCATGACGTGCTGGCGCTGACATCGGCGCAATGCGACATCACCGACGGCGCCGCCGTGGACGCCGTGGACCTGCGGCCCGACGACATGCTGATCAACTGTGCGGCCTACACCCAAGTCGACGCCGCCGAGACCGATGCCGAGCGGGCCCACGCCGTCAACGCGACCGGACCGGGCCACCTTGCGACCGCCTGTACTCGGGCCGGCGCGCGGCTGATCCACATCTCCACCGACTACGTCTTCGACGGCGACTTCGGCGATAACCCGCCGCGCCCGTACGAACCGGCAGACGCCACCCGGCCACTGTCGGTCTACGGCAGCACCAAACTGGCCGGTGAGAACGCGGTACTGGCCGCTTCACCGGACGCCCTGGTGGTGCGCACCGCCTGGGTCTACACCGGTGCCGCCGGTGGTTCGGACTTCGTCGCGGTGATGCGCGAGCGGGCTGCGGGCGGCGCGGACGTGGAGGTGGTCGACGACCAGATCGGATCCCCGACCTATGTCGGCGATCTCGTCGACGCACTGCTGGCGCTGACGTCCTCGCCGCCGGGCGCTCGGGTGTTGCATGCCGCCAACGCCGGTGCCGCGAGCCGCTACGAACAGGCCCGCGCGGTGTTCGCCGCGGTCGGCGCCGATCCGGACCGGGTGCACCCGGTCAGCAGTGCCGTACATCCGCGCCCGGCGGCCCGTCCCGCCTACTCCGCGTTGTCGGGCGACGAGTCGGCGCGGGCCGGCCTGGCACCGCTGCGCCGGTGGAGCGATGCACTGTCCGCCGCCGTGGCCAGATAACCTCTAGGCCGTGAGTGAGGCCCTACCGGTGGTGACGGTGACCTATTCGCCGGGATGGCATCTGGACCGATTCCTGGCGTCGCTGGCGCTGGCGACCGACCGTCCGGTGCGGGTGGTGATGGCCGACAACGGATCCACCGACGGCTCGCCGGAGGAGGCCGAGCAGCGCTATCCCAACGTGCAGTTGCTGCATACCGGGGCCAACCTGGGCTACGGCGGAGCGGTCAACGCCGGGGTGGCTCTGCTGGACGCCGAGGGCGGCGAGCGCAGCGAATTTCTGATCGTGGCCAACCCCGATGTGCAGTGGGGTCCGGGCAGCATCGAGGCCCTGCTGGATGCGGCGGCCCGGTGGCCGCAGGCGGCGACGCTGGGGCCGTTGATCCGGGAGCCGGACGGTTCGGTGTATCCCTCGGCGCGCCACCTGCCCAGCCTGATCCGCGGCGGCATGCACGCGGTGGTCGGTCCGGTGTGGCCCAACAATCCGTGGACCCGCGCCTATCGGCAGGAACGGCTGGAGCCCAGCGAACGGCCGGTCGGGTGGCTCTCGGGCGCCTGCCTGCTGGTGCGCCGGGCCGCGTTCGACGCGGTCGGCGGCTTCGACGAGCGCTACTTCCTCTATATGGAGGACGTCGACCTGGGCGACCGGCTGGCCAAGGCCGGTTGGCTCAACGTCTACGTGCCCACGGCCGAGGTGTTGCACCAGAAGGGTCACGCCACCGGCAAGGACCCCGCACGCAACCTGGCCGCGCACCATCGCAGCACCTACACCTACCTCGCCGACCGGCACACCGGCTGGTGGCGGGCCCCGTTGCGCTGGAGCATGCGCGGCGCGCTGGCGGTGCGCTCACACCTGGCGGTGCGCAACGCCCGCCGCAAATTGACGAAGGGACACCCGTGACACTGAGCCAACTCGATGCGGTGGTCCTCGTCGGCGGCAAGGGCACCCGGCTGCGGCCACTGACGCTGTCGGCCCCCAAGCCGATGCTGCCGACCGCGGGTCTGCCCTTCCTGACGCACCTGCTGTCGCGGATCGCTGCCGCCGGCATCGAGCACGTCATCCTCAGCACGTCGTATAAGCCAGAGGTGTTCGCCGAGGAATTCGGCGACGGCTCGGCGCTGGGCCTGCAGATCGACTACGTGACCGAGGATGAGCCGCTGGGCACCGGCGGCGGTATCGCCAACGTCGCGCCCAAGCTGCGCCATGACACCGCGATGGTGTTCAACGGTGATGTGCTGTCCGGGGCTGATCTGACCGAACTGCACGCCTACCACCGGGAGCAGGGCGCCGAGGCCACCCTGCACCTGGTGCGTGTCGGCGACCCGCGGGCCTTCGGTTGCGTGCCCACCGACGACGGGCGGGTCACCGCATTCCTGGAGAAGACCGAAGACCCGCCGACCGACCAGATCAACGCCGGTTGCTACGTGCTCTCCCGCGGCGTCATCGACCGCATCCCGCGCGGCCGCCCGGTTTCGGTGGAGCGCGAGGTGTTTCCCGCGCTGCTGGCCGACGCCGTGTTGGTCTGCGGCTACGTCGACACCAGCTATTGGCGCGACATGGGCACACCGGAGGATTTCGTACGCGGTTCGGCGGACCTGGTGCGGGGCATCGCGCCGTCACCGGCGCTGGGTGGCAAGCGCGGTGAGGCACTGGTGCACGACGGTGCCTCGGTGGCGCCCGGTGCGGTGCTGATCGGCGGGACCGTCGTGGGCCGGGGTGCTGAGATCGGCCCGGGCGCCCGCCTCGATGGCGCGGTGATCTTCGACGGGGTGAAAGTCGAGGCCGGGTGCGTGATCGAACGATCGATCATCGGCTTCGGCGCTCGCATCGGGCCGCGGGCGTTGATCCGCGACGGGGTGATCGGCGACGGCGCCGACATCGGGGCGCGCTGCGAATTGCTGCGTGGGGCCCGGGTGTGGCCCGGGGTGTCGATCCCGGACTGCGGGATTCGCTACTCCAGCGACGTCTAAGCCGGTTTCGCGCTGACTCTGCGCCAAAGGCGCACCCATCTCGCGCTTTTCGCCATGGACGCCGAGTCAACGGTGGATAGTCATAACCATGTTCACCAGAGCCTTCGTCGGGTGCCTGGCCGCAGTCGCCATGGCGGCGCCGGCCGCTGCAGACCCGCTGGACCCGATTCCCGGTAACGGGGTCTTTCAGGTCGGAACCGACATCGCACCGGGCCTCTATCACACCGGTGGGTCGGGTTCGGCTTTCGGCGTGTGGATCAACAACGTGCCGACCCAGGAATCGATGTGTTCCTGGTTCACCTACAGCACACCCGACGCCGCCAAGGACCATGTGGTCCAGACGAACACGTCAATCGGCCCGATGTACGCGAGCATTCCCGTCACGGTCAAGGCCTTCGAGTCACAGAACTGCCAACCCTGGACGCGGGTAAACGACTCCCAGTGAGCCCGGGGGCCTATCCGACGGCCCGCGCCACCAGATGCGCCAGGGCGTCGTCGGCGTCCGGCGGTAGGCCGTCGACCGGCCACCAGCGCAGCGCAAGCGACTCGTCGCTGATCCCGATCTGTGCGTTCGTGGGCGCGTGCGCCACGAATTGCAGGTCCAGGTGCCGGGTCGGCACACCCAGTGAGCAGGTCACCGGATGCACGTGCACGGCCGCCAGCGCCGGATCCAGTCGCAGGCCGGTGATGCCGGATTCCTCGGTGGCCTCGCGCAGCGCGGCTGCGCGGATGTCGGCGTCGGTGTCCTCGCAATGACCTCCGAGCTGCAGCCAGCGGCCCACCCGCGGGTGCAGCGTGAGTAACGCGTGCTCACCGGTGTGGTCGAGCACCAGGGTGGAAGCGGTGATGTGGCCGGGAACGCATTCGCGCCGGCACGCGTCGGGGCGGGCCGCCAGAAACGCCAGCACCGCATGCCGGAGCGAATCTTGCGCGGAATCTGGTGCGGTCCAACCACTCAGTGCCGCTACAGCGGACTCGTGCAGACTCATCGCCGCACCAGCAGGTCGCCGATGTCGGCCGGTTCGCGGGGTTCGGGCGGCTCGGTGGGGTAGCCGATCGCGATGGCGCCCAGGGGTTCCCAGTCGGGCGGCAGATCCAGTTCGGTGCGGACCAACTCGGGGGTGAAGATGGTCGAACCGATCCAGCAGCTGCCTACGCCACGGACCGCCAGCGCCACCAACAGGCCTTGGACGGCAGCACCGACGGCGACCGTGAACATGGTGTGCTCGGCGGCGGTGCGGGCGGCGTCCGGATAGTGGTGGGCGCCGTCGGGCACCATCATCGGGATGACGACTTCGGGTGCGTCATAAAGGATCTGGCCACGCGAGACCCGGGCGTCAATGGACTCAGGCGATCTGCCGTCGCCGGCCAAGTCGGATCGCCACTGCTGTGCCATGGCATCGAGCAGCCGAGTGCGCACGCTCGGAGTCTGCAGCCACACGAACCGGACCGGGCGGGTGTGATGCGGTGCCGGGGCGGTCAGGGCCTCGGCCATGGCATCAGTGATCAGTTGCGCCGGAACGGGTTCCCCGGCGAACCTGCGCACGGAGCGGCGCAGCAGCTGAGCCTGCCCGCGTCCCGCCTCGATGGCCTCGGCGGTCCCGAGCCAGAACAGGTCCTCGGAGCCGGAACGCACCAGTGCTGCTGCGGTGGAACCGTTGTCGGGGCTGCTGACGCCACGCACCACCGCCACCGGAATATCGGTGAGCTTGCCCTTCACCAGGTCGGCAGCCGCGGCGAGTTCGTCAGCGACGGCGACTTCCGTGACCACCAATTCGTTGCCGTGTCGGTCGACTGACCCGGCGTAGCCGTTGAGCACCGACAAGCCCGACGCGCCGATCGCGACGTCGATCTGGCCGTTGCGCCAGGCCCGGCCCATGGTGTCGGTGATCAGCACCGCCACGTTGACGCCCAGACGCTCGGCCAGTCCGGCGCGCAACGCGGCGGCGCTGCCGTCGGGATCGACCGGCAACAGCGCGAGTTCGTCGGAGCCGACGTTGGAGCCGTCCACACCGGCGGCCGCCTGCACCAGTCCCAGGCGGTTCTCGGTGATCCAGGTGCGGCCCTTGCGGGCCAGTACGCGTACCGCCTCGGCCTCGACCAGTTGGCGGCGCAGCGCATCACGCGCCTCGGCGTCGTGCGGCGCCGGCACGATGCGGCCCTCGCACTTGGACACCACCTTGCTGGTGACGACCACGATGTCGCCGTCGGCCAGCCACGGTGCGGCCTGGGCCAGCATGGAAGCGAGATCGTCGCCGGGCCGGAACTCGCCCAATCCGGTCACCGGCAGGATCTCGACCTTGGCGGCGCTGCCGTGCTCGCCCTGCCCCTTTATGGTGACACCCCCGCTAGCTCCAGTCCGGTGCGGACCATTTGGGCCGTGGCCGCCGGATCGGTCATCAACAGCGGGGCGGCGCGAACGGTGACGCCGGCGATGTCGGGTGTGTCGGGGGACTCGCCCTCGTGCACCAGCCAGTAGTCCAAGATCCCGGTGCCGCTGCGGGCGCCGTAGTGCTCGCCGACGGCTCGGGAGGTGGAGTCCAAGCCGATCACGCTCAGGCAGACATCGGCCATACCGCGCAACGGCTTTCCGGCGATGATCGGGGAGTAGCCGACGACCGGTGCCGCCGTGGAGCGCAGGGCCGCGCGGACACCCGGAACGGCCAGGATGGCGCCGATGCTGACCACCGGATTCGAGGGGGCCAGCAGCACGATGTCGGCGCCGGCGATGGCGTCGACGACTTCGGTTGTGGCGGTGGCCTTCTCTGCGCCCACGAAGCCGAACCCGTGGGTGGGAACTTGGGCACGGTAGCGCACCCACCACTCCTGGAAGTGGATCGCGCGCTGGGTGTTGTCGGCCGGATCGGTGATGACGACGTGGGTTTCGCAACTGTCGTTGGTGACCGGCAGCAGTCGCGCGCCGGGCTGCCAGCGCTCGCACAGCGCCGAAGTCACCTCGGTCAGCGGGTAACCGGCGCGCAGCGACTGGGTGCGGACCAGGTGGGTGGCCAGGTCGCGGTCGCCGAGACCGAACCAGTCGGGCTGCATTCCGTAGCGGCCCAACTCCTCCATGGCATGCCAGGTTTCGTCGCGATGCCCCCAGCCGCGTTCGGCATCCACGCCGCCGCCCAGGGTGTACATGCAGGTGTCCAGATCGGGGCAGATGCGCACACCGTGCATCCAGGCATCGTCGCCGACGTTGACGATCGCGGTCAGCTCGTGCGCCTCGGCCCCGTTGTCAGCCGGGGATTCGGCGAATTGGCCCAGACCCAGTAGTTTCTGGACGCCGAGCAGGAATCGGGCGCCGCCGACCCCTCCGACGAGAACGGTGACCTTCACAGCGCACGACAGTACCTTTGGCGCCGCTGCCGCCGGTGTGGCGGACCGCCGTCGTCGCTGCATCGGGGGCACGGTAAGACACGCCGAGACGCGGGTGTGGGGTAGATGACAGGGACTCGCCGGTCTCGGACACGTTGGAAATCGATCACGAGATGGTAAGGAATTTGGCCAATCAGCTTGACCGGGCTGATCAACCCGTGTCTAATCACACTAGTGTCATTTCCCGGTTGGCCAGCCGATTTCGGTGCCGCAGACCGAGATTCGATCACATGTTCGAATCGAGATGGTCCAAATCTTGGATTCGGCCGACATATCAGGATCGCGCTATAGGTGAGGAGGCGGAGCATGTCCTATGAGCACCTTTGGGGCGTGATGGGAGGAGCATCGCACGCCGGTGCCGAAATGGCTGAAATGGCTGGGCCGAGCGGGCTGGAGGCGATGCCCAGTCGACCACATCTGAGTCTGGTTCCCGAGCCGGAGGACTACGACGAGTTCGACCCGTTCGACCCCGCGACGGCCACCAATGAGCAGTGGCAGGACCGCGCCCTGTGCTCGCAGACCGACCCCGAGGCGTTCTTTCCGGAGAAGGGCGGTTCGACTCGCGAGGCCAAGAAGATCTGCCAGCGATGCTCGGTTCGCAGCGAGTGCCTGGAGTACGCCTTGGCGCACGACGAGCGTTTCGGTATCTGGGGCGGGCTTTCCGAGCGTGAGCGCCGCCGCCTCAAGCGCGGCATCATCTGATTCCCGCTCTGCGACGCGTGTGACCGATCGGTCCTAGTCGTCGATCGTCGGGTCGATGACGGTGGGCTCGACATCCAAATAGGTGGCGACTTGGGCCACCAAGATCTCGTGCAATAAATCACCGAGCTCTGTGCTGTCGTTTGCGCGTTGCTCGATCGGCTTGCGGAACAGCAAGATTCGGGCGCGTGTCGGATTTCCCCGCACATCCACCCCGGCGGGAATCAAACGGGCCAGCGGAATTGGCCCGTCCGCGACCACTTCTGGGGGCCACTGCACACTGTCGGGGTCCTTGGCGGCGATCCGCGGGATCTCATCGACCGCGACATCGAGCGCCGTCAGCCGTTGCTTCCACCGTTGCTCGATGGGCTCGTAGGCCTCCAGCACCGCCATGTCGAACCGTTCGGCGCGGGTGCGCCAGCCTGGAACGGTGGGCGGCAACAGCGGCCCGCGGGTTTCGCGGCCGCGCCAGCGGCGACGCGTGGCGATCACGCAGAAGATGGTAACGGTTGTGCATAGGGTGCCGGCGCCTTGCGCGTGTCCGGCGCCGCGGGGGCGCGCGGCCACGATAGCCTCACGGGCGTGAACGTTCCCCGCCGTTGCTGCCGGCCAGGGTGTCCGCACTATGCGGTGGCGACGCTGACGTTCGTCTACTCGGACTCCACCGCCGTGGTCGGCCCGCTGGCGACTGCCGCTGAACCGCATTCCTGGGACTTGTGCTTCAGTCACGCAGGCCGGATCACCGCCCCGCGCGGTTGGGAACTGGTCCGCCACCCCGGCCCGTGGGTATCGCCTGAAGAGGATGATCTGATCGCGCTTGCCGAGGCGGTTCGCGAGCGCGAATCCGGGCGGGCGGCCCCGGCAAACGGGTGGTACCCCCAGGCCAATCCGATCGACTCCCCGACCCGCGGAGCGCCCACCGCCGGACCTGGTGGTGGTGTGCTGGCACCGCCCGGTGCGCCGGGCAAGACCAATGGCCGGCGCCGTGGCCACCTGCGTGTGTTGCCAGACCCTTCGGACTGATCGCGGGTTCCGGGCTAGGCTTGAGCGTCAAGAGTCCACTGCGTCAGGAGCCCTGTCCATGTCTCGGCCCGCTGCGGCTGTCCACCGTGTGATCAAGGCGTACGACGTACGCGGCCTGGTCGGTTCGGAGATCGATGAATCCCTCGTCACTGAGGTCGGGTCCTCGTTTGCCCGGCTGATGGCCGAGGAAGGCGCCCGCCAGGTGGTGATCGGCCACGACATGCGGGACAGTTCGCCACTGCTGTCTGCGGCGTTCGCCGAAGGCGTGATCGCCCGCGGCCTGGATGTGGTCCGGATCGGGCTGGCGTCGACCGACCAGCTCTATTTCGCCTCCGGGGCGCTGGACTGCCCGGGTGCGATGTTCACCGCCAGCCACAACCCGGCGGCCTACAACGGCATCAAGCTCTGCCGGGCCGGTGCCAAGCCGGTGGGCGCTGACAGCGGCCTGGGCCGGATCCGCGATGAGCTGATCGCCGGCGTCGATTCGGCTGGCGACGGCCAAGAATCGCGCGGCAGCATCACCGACCGTGACGTGCTCGCCGACTATGCGGCATTCCTGCACTCGCTGGTCGACATCTCCGGCCTGCGGCCGCTGCGTGTGGCCGTCGACGCCGGCAACGGGATGGCCGGCCACACCGCCCCGGCGGTGTTCGGCTCGGTCGGGGGTATCACACTGCTGCCGCTGTACTTCGAGTTGGACGGCAACTTTCCCAACCACGAGGCCAACCCGCTGGATCCGGCCAACCTCGTTGATCTGCAGACGTTCGTGCGCGAGAGCGGCGCCGACATCGGACTGGCCTTCGACGGCGACGCCGACCGGTGCTTCGTGGTCGACGAGCGCGGCGAGCCGGTGTCGCCGTCGGCGGTGACCGGCCTGGTCGCGGCCCGTGAATTGGCCCGCGAGCCCGGTGCGACGGTGATCCACAACCTGATCACCTCGCATGCCGTGCCCGAACTGGTCAGCGAGCGCGGCGGCACCCCGCTGCGGTCGCGGGTCGGACACTCCTACATCAAGGCGCTGATGGCCGAGACCGGGGCCATCTTCGGCGGGGAGCACTCGGCGCACTACTACTTCCGGGAATTCTGGGGCGCCGACTCGGGCATGCTGGCGGCCCTGCACGTACTGGCCGCGCTCGGCGAACAGCAGCGGCCGTTGTCGGAGCTGACCGCCGACTACCAGCGCTACGCGGCGTCCGGCGAGATCAACTTCACCGTCTCCGATGCGCAGGACTGCGTGGACGCGGTGGTCGGGTCGTTCGGTGACCAGGTGTCGTCGGTGGACCACCTCGACGGCGTGACCGTCGAGCTGGGTTCGGGCAGCTGGTTCAACCTGCGCAGCTCCAACACCGAGCCGCTGCTGCGGCTCAACGTCGAGGCGCCCGACGCCGCCGCGGTGGACGCGGTGGTGGCCCAAGTCTCCGAACAGATCACCGCTGCGGAGAAGTCGCGTCCGTGACCGCGTTCTCCGGCTCCTTCTCCACCGTCGACCTCGATGACACCGAGGCTCTGCTGGCGGCTGACCGTGACGGCGCACTGTGGGCCGCATCGATGGCCGGCGCACAGGTGCGCGCTACCGCCGCGACGGTCGATGAGGGTGCCCTGGATGCCGTGCGCAGCGAGAGCCGTGACTACCCGCCGCGGACGATCATCTGGCTGTCCACCCGCGGCACCGCGGCCACGGCAGGGAGCCTGCTGGCCGCTACCCGCGGCGAGTCGGCGCGGGCACCGCTGGTGCTGGCCGCCGAGGCCCCGTCCTGGATCGGATCGCTGGACGTCCTGATCGTTGCCGGCGACGATCCGGGCGATCCCGCGCTGGTCGCCGCGGCCGCGGCCGGGGTACGTCGCGGCGCGCGAGTCGTGGTGGTCGCGCCCTACGAAGGGCCGCTGCGCGACGCCACCGCCGGCCGGGCCGCCGTGCTGGAACCGCGGATCGCCGTCTCGGCGGAGTTCGGTCTGCCGCGCTACCTGGCCGCCGGGCTGGCCATCATGGATGCCCTGGAGGGTGCGGCCGCACCGACCGACTTGGCCGTGCTGGCCGACGAGCTCGACGCCGAGGCGCTGCGCAACAGTGCCGCGCGTGAGCTGTTCACCAACCCGGCGAAGATGCTGGCGGACCGCATCGTGGGCCGCGAGGTCGCGTTGGCCGGCGACTGCGCGGCGACCCTGGCGCTGGCTCGGCACGGCAGCGCGGCGATGCTGCGGATCGGTCGGATCACGGTAGCGGCGGCCGGGCTGGCCGACGCGGTGAGCGTGCTGCGGGCGCAGGCCGCCGGTGGCCGCGACGTCTCCGACATCTTTCACGACGAGCAGATCGACGGACCGGCCGCCGGACGGCTGCGAGTACTGGCCCTGACGCTGGCCGCCGAACGCACCGTGGTGGCGGCCCGAATCAACGGCCTGCACGACGTCGATCTGATCGCAGCCGGGGATGTGCCGGTGGCACCGGGTGCCTCGGCGGAAGCCGCGAGCCCGACTGTGCCGGCGGGGGAGCTGTCGCCGAGCGGTCCGGGCCGGGCCGAACAGCAGCTTGCGGTGCTGGCCGTGCGGTTGGAGATGGCCGCCGCCTACGTGAGACTTTTGCGGGGTTGACGGGAACAGTGGAACAGCTACGCGGTGCGATACGGACCTACGCCTGGGGCTCGAGGACTGCTATCGCCGAGTTCACCGGTCGGCCCGTTCCGGCGGCGCATCCCGAAGCCGAGCTTTGGCTGGGGGCACACCCGGGGGACCCGGCCTGCCTGGAGACCGACACCGGCGAGGTGTCGTTGCTCAACGTTCTGACTCACGACCCGGAGGGCCAGCTGGGCCCGGTGGCTCAGGCGCGCTTCGGTGACCGGCTGCCGTTTCTGGTCAAGGTGCTGGCCGCCGACGAGCCGCTGTCGCTGCAGGCCCACCCCAGTGCCATGCAGGCGATCGAGGGCTACGAGCGTGAGGAGCGGCTCGGGGTCCCGGTGTCTTCGCCGATCCGCAACTACCGCGACACCAGTCACAAACCCGAACTTCTGGTGGCGCTGCAGCCGTTCGAGGCGCTGGCAGGATTCCGGCCGGTGGCGCGCACCATCGAGCTGCTGAGGGCGCTGGCCGTATCCGACCTGGACCCGTTCATCGACCTGCTCGGCGGCCAGACGGGCAACGGTCAGTCCGATGTGCAGTCCGACGCCGACGGACTGCGGGCGCTGTTCACCACGTGGATCACCGCGCCCCAACCTGATCTGGACGTGTTGGTGCCCGCGGTGCTGGAAGGGGCCATCCAGTACCTCAGTTCTGAGGCCGGCGAGTTCTCTGCCGAGGCCAAGACGGTGCTCGAACTGGGGGAGCGGTATCCCGGGGATGCCGGTGTCCTGGCTTCGCTGCTGCTCAACCGGATCAGCCTGGCGCCGGGAGAGGCCATCTTCGTCTCGGCCGGAAACCTGCACACCTACCTGCATGGCGTGGGTCTGGAGGTGATGGCCAACTCCGACAACGTGCTGCGTGGCGGACTGACCCCCAAACACGTCGACGTCCCCGAGCTGCTGCGGGTGCTGGATTTCACCCCCACCACGGAGGAGGCGCTGCGACCGGCCACCCATACCGAGGGACTCGAGCTGGTCTACCGGACACCCGCCGAGGAATTCGCGGTGTCGCGACTGACGCTCGACGGCAGCCACCTCGGTCACGAGGTGGACGCGCCCGCGCGCCACGACGGTCCGCAGATTCTGCTGTGCACCGAGGGCGTGATCACCGTGCACGCCAAGTCCAAGACGCTGACGTTGCACCGCGGCGAGTCGGCCTGGGTGCCCTGCGACGACGGGCCGATCCGGTTGCTCGCCCAAAAACCGGCCGCCCTGTTCCGGGCGACGATAGGCCTCTAGAGTGTCGTCCTCGGGCAGCACCAAGGCCATCATCGCGGCCTTGACGGCCAACGGCGGCATCGCGGTGGCGAAGTTCGCCGGTTACCTGATCACCGGTAGCGCCGCCATGCTCGCCGAGGCAGTGCACTCGGTGGTCGACACCTCCAACCAGGCGCTGCTGCTGTTCGGGCAGCGCGCGGCCGCCAAGGCCCCCGACGCGCTGCATCCCTTCGGGCACGGGCGCAGCCGCTATTTCTGGTCGTTCGTGGTGGCGCTGGTGCTGTTCAGCCTGGGCTCGATGTTCGCGCTGTACGAGGGCTACGAGAAGGTGCGTCACCCGGTCGAGCTGAGCTCGCCGGTGGTGGCGATCGCGATCCTGCTGGTGGCTATCGGCTTGGAGACCTACAGTTTTCGCACCGCTCTGCGCGAGTCGCGCCCGCTCAAAGGTGAGGCCAGCTGGTGGCGCTTCTTGCGTACCTCCCGCAACCCGGAGCTGCCGGTGGTCCTGCTCGAGGACACCGCGGCGCTGATCGGTCTGGCACTGGCACTGATCGGCGTCGGACTGAGCACGGTCACCGGAAATCCGGTGTGGGACGGTGTCGCAACGCTGGGCATCAGTGCGCTGCTGGGGGTGGTCGCCGTATTCCTGATGGTGGAGATGCACAGCCTGCTGATCGGCGAGGGCGCCACCGCCGCCGAGGATCAGGCCATTCGCGCGGCGCTGGAGGGCACCGAGAACGTCACCCGGCTGATCCACATCCGCACCCAGTACCTGGGCCCGGAAGAGATGCTGGTGGGGGCAAAGATCGCAGTGGTTCGCAGCCTCGATTTGGCCGGCGTCGCGGCCACTATCGACGCCGCCGAAGCCAATATCCGTGCGGCTGTACCCGCGGCGCTGGTCATCTATCTCGAGCCGGACCTGGACCGCACGCCTGTGCCACACTCGGTGGACCAGAAAGGTTGATCGCTTTGTCCAAACTTTCCTTTCCACAGCTGGTGGCCGCCTGCCAGGCCGGCGGCGGCAGCACGCTGACGGTGTCCACCGAGCTGGCGCCGGCCGGGGGACCACACGCCGCGATCAGCCCGGCGCCCCGTGCCGGGCGCTCAGCGTCGGCGGTCGAGACCCGACTGATCGACGGGGAACCGACGGCCACTGTGCTCATCGATGACAACCAGAGCCAGGTCCAGCGCGTCGAAGCCGCGATCCTGCAAGGCATCCACGCCCAGCATCCGCTGCTGAGCCGGGTGCCGCGAATGGAGGTCTCCTACGAGGGCGGCCGGGTGGTCTACACCGATCTCGAACTGCCGCAACGCATTTTCGACGGGCACTTTCTCACCGGCTCCATCGACGGCAAGCCCGCGATCGCCCACCCCGCCTACCGCGTGGCCCGCGAGAGCACACCGGACAACGCTCGCGCGCTGCTGGAACTGAGCCCCGGCAGTCTGATCTTCGGTGCGATCGACGCCGCTTTGGGCACCGGTCAAAGCCGTTTCCGCGGAGTGCTGTCCGGTGAGATCATCGGCGTGCTCGTCGAAGGTGTATCGGCGGATTCCCGTGCGGTGCCCGACAGCGGAGTGTGCTGCAGTCGGATTATTCGCACCCAGGTGCTCAGCTTCGCCGCGCTGCGTCAGCTGCGTTTCGACTGCGGTCCGGCCGGCGACGAGGCGGGCCGTGTCCTGCTGGCCGCCTACGCGCTGGCCGGGTTGGCGCGTTCGAACGCCGAACTGAGCATCAGGGCCAACTGTGACCTGGTGGAAACCGGCCCCACCACGCTCAAACTCGATGCCCGCGATGGGGACTTCGTGGAGTTGGCCGCGCTGTCGATCGCCGAGGCCGACGAACTGCTGGAGCGGGCTCTGGTGGAGGCCTACCGGGAGGCCGACATCAACTGGCGGGGTCAGGTGCTGCGTGTCACCGGTAACTCCGCGGCCTACACCGCCGCCCAGAACGGCGGAGCGTCGCAGGACACACCGGTCGTGCATGCGCCTCGGCGGTTTCGGTTGCCGCATTTCCTCGGAAGCCGGCTGACCACGCCGAACTGAGTCACCGCAATTCGGAGACCGATTCCCAGAAGGATGTGAGCGCGGCCGCGCCACGCACCGGATCGTCGGTCATCCACCAGTGGCCAAGCCCGTCGAGCACTTCGGTGCGGGCACCCGCCTGGTGCGCTGCGCGTCGCCGGATCTCCTCGGATCCCACGTAGGGGTCGCCGGTGGCCAGCAGGGACAGGCCCGGCCGGGCACGCGCGCGCTCCAGCCCTCCGCCGGTTTGCGCCATCGCGCCGGGGCCTTCCACCGAGCGATACAGCAGTAGGGTTGCCCGGCCCATCTCCGGACCCTGTGCCTGCGCCATGGATCTGGCGATGTCTGGCGGCAGCGTGGCCGACCACAGCGCGGTCCGGTCTTCCACTGTCCCGCCGAGCATGTTCGCGACCAGCCGCTCACCCTTTCCCGGGGTCCGCCAGATCTGGGCGGTCTCGGGCCAGGCATAGTCCGGATCGAACACACCGATGATGTCGGTGGTCCAACTACGCACCAGGTCGGGGCGGTGCATGGCCAGATTGACGACGTGGACGCCACCCCAGTCGTGTCCGACGAGGTCGATCGGCTCGCCGGGACCGCCGAGGGCTTCGAGCTCACGTTCGAGCCAGTCGCGGTAGGCGACGTAGGTTGCGGAGAAGTGTTGCGGCAGTGGGGCGCCGAAGCCCGGTGGTGACAACCGCACGACATCTCGACGGCCCAGGGCATCGACCAGTGGGTCCCAGATCGCATCCGATTCCGGGTTGCCGTGCACCAGCACTACCGACATGAGCGCGTTCAGCCAGGTAGCTCGATGGCGGCGAAATTCACCGTCGCGGTGGCGGCCAGCTGATCATCGTCGCCTCGGTAGATGTCGACTTGGGCCACCACCGAACGCCGGCCGGTACGCAGGATGGACGCGACGGCCCGCGCCGGTCCGGCCTTGATCGGCCGCAGGTAGCGGATGAACAGGTCCGTCGTGGCGATGCCGTTGCCGAACTGGGTGCTGCGCGCCGCGAGCTGTCCGGCCGCCACGTCGGCCATGGTGGCGATCAATCCGCCCTGCAGCCCGCCGGCGGTGTTGACCACACGCTCGTCGACCGGCATCTGCAGCGTCAGGGTGCCGTCGGCCGACGGCACCTCCCGCAGACCGAGTTGGTCGAACAACTCCCGGATCGATTGCGGCGCGGTCACAGGGTCGGCTCGCGCGCCTCGTCCCAGGCCTGGAGCAGCGTGCACAGAATCTCTTCGGCGCGGCCCAGTCCGGCCAGATGGCTCTCCCCGGGAATCGGGTAGAGCCGGGCGTCGGGAAGCAGCGCCACCGCATGTTTGCCGTGGGAGAACGGGACGATGTGGTCGGCGTCGCCGTGCCACCAGTGCACCGGCACCTTGATGTCGGCGAGCCGGAAGCCCCAGGGCCGGGCGAACAGGATGGCGTCCGCGATCGGCGCGGCGAGCTGCTTGCGGGAGCCGTTGAGCAGGTCGTCGAGGAACATGGCCTTGAACTCCGGGCGAGACAGCATCTCGCGGTCGCCCTCCGGGGAGATCCGCGCGTAGATCTCCAGCGCCGGCGAGGCCACCGGCCGGACCATCCGAATCAGGCCGGCGGCCAGCAAGCTGATCGGTCGCCCGGCGTGGTCCAGCACCGGCTCGGCGAGCCGGGCCAGCCGCATCAGGTTGCTGTCGATGGCTTCGGGGCCCACCGCTGGGGCGACACCGCCCAGCACGCCGGCCGCGACCACCCGCTTGGGCATGGCCGCGGCGCACGCCAGCGTGTAGGGACCGCCGCCGGACAGCCCGATGACCGCCATCTTGTCGATCCCGAGCGTGTCGGCGACGGTGCGCAGGTCGTCGGCGAACTGGGAAACCGTCTCGTACTGGAATGGGGTCGAGGAACCGATGCCGGGCCGGTCCACCCCGATCAGGCGGATGTTGGCTTCGGCGGCATACAGCCGGGCTTCGACCGGAATCTGCCGGCGGGCGCCGGGTGTGCCATGCAACCAGAACATCGCCCGGCCCTGCGGGGCACCGAATTCGGCGAAGCCGAGCTGACGGTCCTCGCCGACGGCGATGTTCCCCTCGATCTGAGGACGGGCGATGTCATAAGCCATGCTCGGAGTCTGGCATGTGCCCAGCAGCCGCGTCACCCCCGGTCGCAGGCTCGGTGATCGGCATCGACATTTCGGTGGGCTGTGCGCGGCCTGTCTCTTATACACATCTGACGC
>NZ_JRMM01000022.1:0-38242 GCF_000972905.1 Mycobacterium sp. UM_Kg27 | reverse complement strand
GATGTGTATAAGAGACAGGACGGTGGCTACGGGATCACCGCGCAATGGGATGACGACATCCACCACGCCATCCACACCGCGGTATCCGGTGAGCGGCAAGGCTATTACACCGATTTCGGCAGCATGGCCACTTTGGCGACCACCCTGCGTAACGGCTTTTTCCATGCGGCCACGTACTCCTCGTTTCGCCGCCGGCGGCACGGGCGTCCGCTGCCGATCTCGCAGATTCCGGCCACCCGCCTGTTGGCCTATACGTGCACCCACGATCAGGTCGGCAACCGAGCGCTCGGCGACCGTCCGTCGCAGAACCTGACGGCCGGGCAACTCGCGGTAAAGGCTGCACTGGTACTGCTGTCGCCCTACACCGCAATGCTTTTCATGGGAGAGGAGTGGGGCGCGCGTACCCCTTTTCAGTTCTTCACCGCACATGAGGACCCGCAGGTGGCACGCGCCACCGCCGAGGGCCGCAAAGCCGAATTCGCCGAGCACGGCTGGGATGCCGACGACATCCCCGACCCGCAGGATCCCGAAACCTACCAGCGGTCCAAGCTGGCCTGGCGCGAGCTCGAGGAGCAACACCACCTGCGGCTGTTGCGCCTCTACAGGTCGCTGATCGGACTTCGCGCTGAAGTCGGTCCGGCCGGACCTTGGTTGAGCCAGCTGGTGATCGACTACGACGAGGGCCGGCGATGGCTCGTCATGCACCGCGGTCCGCTCCTGGTGGCGTGCAATCTCAGCGAGGACACGGTGAGCGTGCCGGTCCACGGCGAGCTGGTACTGGCGTGGGGATCACCGGCGGTCGGGCCTGAGACCACCCGACTGCCCGGGCATTCGTTCGCGGTCCTGCGACCGGCTCCATGAGCTCCCTACCGACGCTGTAGGGCCCGCAACTCGTTCCTGCGCAGCATTGTGGCCGCTGTCACGTAGTGCTTCGCTCGGCGGATCGGACCTGGTCAGCGAAGGTGGCCGGCGATACTGCAGGAATATCGCAACGCGTGGTAATGGTGACGAAATGATCTTGAAACCTGCGGGCGGCAGGGTGACGACGAGGCTCGCAACCGCAGGAGGTGACCTTCCATGCCCGCGCAAGACGACTCCCAGCATGCAGAGGTCGTCTCCACGCTGTGTGCCTACTGCGGGGTCGGATGCGGCCTGGTGCTGCAGGTCGAGACCGACGCGGTCACCGGGCGCCGCCGAGTAGTCAAATCCAGCGGTGACCCATCCCACCCGGCCAACTCCGGCCGGCTGTGCACCAAGGGTGCCACCACCGCGGATCTGCTCGCCGCGCCCGGCCGACTGGCGTCCGCGTTCATGCGGCCCGGCCGCGACGAGCCCGTCGAACCGACTGACATCGATACCGCCATCACCCACTGCGCCGGCCGGTTGCGGGCGATCATCGACGAGCACGGACCCGACGCCGTAGCGCTCTACGTTTCCGGGCAGATGTCCACCGAGGCGCAGTACCTGGCGAACAAGCTCGCCAAGGGCTTTATCGGCACCAACCAGATCGAGTCCAACTCGCGACTGTGTATGGCCAGCGCCGGCAGCGGCTACAAGCAGTCACTCGGCGCCGACGGGCCGCCCGGCTCCTATCAGGACTTCGATCACGCCGACGTGTTCCTCGTGATCGGCGCGAATATGGCCGACTGCCACCCGATTCTGTTCCTGCGGATGATGGACCGCGTCAAGGCCGGCGCCAAGCTGATCGTCGTCGATCCACGTCGCAGTGCCACCGCGGAGAAGGCCGACCTGTACTTGCAGATCGCACCCGGAACCGATCTGGCGCTGCTCAATGGGCTGCTGCATCTGATCGTCGCGAATGGACACACCGACGACGAGTTTATCGCCGAGCACACGCAGGGCTGGGAGGTCATGCCCAGCTTCCTTGAGCAGTTCACGCCGGAGGCGGTGGCTGAGCTCACCGGACTCTCCGAAGCTGACATTCGCACTGCCGCAGCATGGATCGGCGAGGCGGACAACTGGATGAGTTGCTGGACGATGGGACTCAACCAGAGCACCCATGGAACCTGGAACACCAACGCCATCTGCAATCTGCACCTGGCCACCGGGGCGATCTGCAAGACGGGCAGCGGACCGTTCTCCCTGACCGGTCAGCCCAACGCGATGGGTGGCCGAGAAATGGGCTACCTGGGCCCAGGACTGCCAGGCCAGCGCAGCGTCGTCTCGGCCGACGACCGAGAATTCGTCGAGGACATCTGGGATATCCCACGCGGCTCGCTGCGCGCCGAGCTGGGCACCGGCACCATCGACATGTTCTCGCGGATGGCCGACGGCCAGATCAAGGCGTGCTGGATCATCTGCACCAACCCGGTTGCGACGGTGGCGAATCGGAAGACCGTGCTGGAAGGGCTGGAACGGGCCGAGCTGGTGATCGCCCAGGATGCCTTCGCCGACAACGAGACTGCCGCCTACGCCGACGTGCTGTTGCCGGCTGCGCTGTGGAGTGAGTGTGACGGAGTGATGGTCAACTCCGAGCGCAATCTCACGCTCTTTCAAAAGGCGGTCGACCCGGTCGGCCAATCGCTGCCGGACTGGCAGATCATCGCCCGCATCGCGGCAGAGATGGGATACGCCAAGGCGTTCGACTACTCGAGCGCTGAGGAGGTGTTCGAAGAGATCAAACTATTCGCCAACCCCAAGACCGGCTACGACCTACGCGGCATCAGCTACGAGCGATTGCGCCGGACGCCGATTCAGTGGCCCTGCCCGCCGGAGAGTACGCGAGATCGCCACCCCATCCGCTATCTCAACGACGGGGCGAGTCAGACGCGGCTGGTCCGCGAAGACGGCAGCGTGCCGCGGTTGGCTTTCGCGACCGAGTCCGGCCGCGCGGTCTTCTGCGCCCGCCCGCATCTGCTGCCCGCCGAGATGCCCGATGACGACTATCCGTACCTGCTCAACACCGGACGGCTGCCGCATCAGTGGCACACCATGACCAAGACCGGAAAGGTCGCCAAGCTCAACAAGCTCAATCCGGGCCCGTTCGTGGAGATCCACCCCGACGACGCCGTCCGGCTGGGCATCGTCGACGACGACCCGGTGGAGATCGCCTCGCGCCGGGGCCGGGCCGTGCTGCCGGCGGTGGTCACCGACCGGGTGCGTCCGGGGAACTGCTTCGCGCCGTTTCACTGGAATGACGTCTTCGGTGAGTACCTGTCGATCAACGCCGTCACCAATGACGCCGTTGACCCGACATCGCAACAGCCTGAGTACAAGGCATGTGCGGTGACCTTGGCCAAGGTGGTGGTCGAATCGCCGCGCGAGCTGGAAGCACCCCCTACGTCGCAGGCCGGCCAGGTCAGCTTGGACCGGGTGGACACCCTCATCGAATTATTCGGGCTCAGTGGGGAATCGGTGACCACCGTGCCCTCATTCGCTCCCATGGAGCGCATCTATCTGAGTGGGTTGCTGACCGCGCTCCGGACCGAGGCGGGGCGCAGCGCAACCGGTGTGCCGACGGTGCCGGCCAATGCCCCGCTGGAGCCGGCCACCCGCATGTGGGTCGACGGCCTGCTGGCCGGGCTGTACTCCCGGCACCCAACGCCGGCGAGCCTGCCGGCCGAGGGGTTGCGCCCAGAGTCGATCGTGGTGCTGTGGGCCTCGCAGACCGGCAACGCCGAAGAGGTGGCCGCCCGCTGCGCGGCCCACCTCGGCGAGGCCGGACTGCCGGTCGCCTTGCACACGATGAACGACTTCCCGGTGACCGGCCTGTCGGCAACCCGACAGCTGATCGTGGTCTCCAGCACCACCGGTGACGGTGACCCGCCCGACAACGGCGCTGCCCTGTGGGAAGAGCTGTCCGGTGACGGGACACCACAACTCACCGACACGCGCTACGCCGTGTTGGCGCTGGGTGACTCCAACTACGACGACTTCTGTGGTTATGGACGCAAACTCGACACCCGGCTGGCCGAACTCGGCGCCACCCGAATCCTGGACCGTGTCGACTGCGAGCCGGATTACGACGACGCCGTGGACGAATGGTTCAGAACGCTGCGCGGGGCGCTGAGCGCCGCGCCGACTCCGGCTGTGACGCAGGGTGCGACGCCTGTGGCTGCCCGCTCGTTGAGGGCACCGGGCCGGTACAGCAGGAAGAACCCGCTGCTCACCAGGCTGATGCGCAACACCGTGCTCAGCGGCCCGGGTTCGACGAAGGAGGTGCGGCAGCTGGTGTTCGCACTCCCGGAAAAGACGCTGAGCTATCAGGCCGGTGATGCACTCGGGGTGTGGCCACGCAACAGCACCGCGCTGGTAGAAGAATGGCTGACGGTGACCGGCGTCGACGGCACGCACGTCGTCGAAGTCGCCGGCCACGGTTCGATGCCGTTGCGGCAGGCGCTGGTCGAACGATTCGAAATCGCCCGTATCACCGGTGATTTGCTGCGGTTCGTGGCGCAGCACAGCCAAGATCGCGAGCTCGCCGACCTGTTGCGGCCGGAGAACAAGGCTGCGCTGGCGGATTGGATGTGGGGTCGCCAGTCAGTGGATGTGCTGGCCGCAACTCCGATTCGGGCCGCCGTCGACGACTGGCTCGGCGTCCTCAAACCGCTGACACCGCGGATGTACTCGATTTCGTCGGCATGTGTCGACAACCCCGGCGAGGTGCACGTGACGGTAGGCGCGGTGCGCTATGAGTGCCGGGGCGTGCCGCGCGGCGGCGTGTGCTCCACATATCTGGCGGACCGAAGCGACGATGCCGAGATCGGCATATTCGTACAGCCCGCCAACCATTTCCGGCCGCCGGCGGACCCCGACGCCCCGATGATCATGATCGGGCCGGGCACCGGCGTCGCACCGTTCCGCGGCTTCCTGCAGCAGCGCCGCGCGCTCGGGCATCGCGGCCGGAACTGGTTGTTCTTCGGCGAACGCAATGCCGCCACCGATTTCTACTATCGCGATGAGCTCAGGGACATGCACGCCAGCGGTTTTCTCACCGAACTCGATCTGGCTTTCTCCCGCGATCAGCCCGAGAAGGTCTACGTACAAGACTTGCTCCGCGCTCGCGGCGCCGAAGTGTGGGAGTGGTTGCAGGACGGCGCACACCTCTACGTGTGTGGCGATGCCAGCCAGATGGCCAAGGAGGTCGACCGCGCGATCTGCGATATCGCCGCGCGACATGGGTTGCTCGCACGAGACGCCGCGAAAGCCCATGTGCGGGCGCTGTCATCCGCCGGTCGCTACCAGCGCGACGTGTACTGAGTGCCTGGGGGTCAGAACACGGTCTGGGCGCAGGTGGACGGCGTGGTCAGGTTCACTCCGGCGTAGACCACCTGCACGTGAGTGCAGACGATCACGTTGGCGTCGGTCTTGGGGCGCCCGGTGGAGTATTCCAGGACGTCGATGCTGCCGTTGGTCTGGTATTTCTCCGGCGGGCCCTCGCCGTAGTACATCGACTGGATCACCGCGCCGGTGCCGTCCTTGAACACCTTGGTGCCCGGGCCGCCACGGTCTTTGAACCAGCCCTCACCGCCGTCGGTGTGTACATCCAGATAGGCGGTGCGCTTCGACGAGCGGATCTCGGTGCTCTGGCGGGCCCACAGATCCGGCGGGAACCCGGTCATGCCCTCGGGCGTCTGCAGCTGCACCCCGACGGTGAACCGGCACAGCGGGGGAGCGCTGCAGTCGACCCAGCTGTGAGTCTGCAGTTGATCGGCGTCATTGACCGGGAACAACGTGGTCTTGGTGTCACTGGCCGCCGACGCAGTCGCGGCCGGGATCAGCGCCGCCAGCAACGTCAACGCGGCCGGGATCATCAGCAACCGCTTCATGTCGCACCAACCTAGACCGGACATCACTCGTCGTAGGTCACTTCCACCGAATCGGTCTCCGGGTGGGCTTGGCAGGCCAGGATCAGCCCTTCGGCGAGGTCCTGGGGTTCCAGTACGTCGTTGATCTCCATGGTGACCTTGCCCTTTTTGAGCTCGCAGGCGCAGGCCCCGCAGTGACCCTCCCGGCAGGAGAATGGGGCATCGAGTCCCTTGTCGAGCAGCAGGTCGAGCAGCTTGACGTGCCGCGGCCATTCCAGCTCGTGCTTCTCGCCGTCCAGCTCGACGACGACGCTGGCCGGCGCGGCAGCCTGCTCGCCTTCCGGGGCGTCGGCGATCTTGACCGCGGCGAAGGGGTCGCTGTCCAGCGACTTGAACACCTCGAGGTGGACCTGCTCGGCCGGCACCTTGCAGGCATCCAGGGCTTCGCGGGCGGCCTGCATGAACGGGCCGGGGCCGCAGATGAAGACCTGGCGGTCGGTGTAGGGGGCGGCCAGCTGCGCCAACGCGGCGCGGCTCGGCAGGCCCTGGACCGACTCCAGCCAGTGCACGACAGTCAGCCGGTCGGGGTACTTGTCGACCAGCTCGCGCAGTGCGGCGCCGAAGATCACCGAACGCTCATCGCGGTTGGCGTAGACCAGGACCACCTTGCCGCTGCCCTGTGACAGCGCCGACTTGCAGATCGCCATCATCGGGGTGATCCCGCTGCCGGCGGCCAGCAGAAGAAAGTCGCTGTCCAGGGATTTCGGCACGAAGGTGCCCGACGGTGCCAGCACGTGGATGCGCATGCCGGCGTGCGCGTTGTCGCACAGCCAGTTCGACGCGTAGCCGTCGGCGGTCCGCTTGACGGTGACCGCCAGAGAGTCATCGGTGAACGGCGAACTGCACAGCGAGTAGCAGCGGGCCACCGAGCCGGTCTGGTCGCTGGGGATCCGCAGCGTCAGGAACTGGCCCGGCGAGTACTTCAACCGCTGCTCAGGGATCTCCGGGTCGTCCGGCCCGTCGGGCACGCCGAACACCAGCGAGCGTGCGTCGTCGGTCTCGGTGACGACTTCGGTGATCTGCAGTTCCAGGACGTGAGCACCGAGTGGTTCGTCCGGAATGGTCTCCGTCACGGGCCGCCCTTCATCTTCGGTCATAACTAGAACAGGTTACAGAAAAGTGGTCCGGTATTGCTACCAGCTGCAGGAACACCCGCTCGACACAAATCGGAACGTGTTCTAATCTCACTCTAGGCTGGTTGGAAAACGGGCCGGAAGAACCTGTTCACTTCTGGGAGGCAATCTAGTGACGTCCATTCAACAGCGTGACGCGCAGTCGGTGTTGGCCGCCATCGACGACCTTCTGCCGCAGTTGCGTGAGCGTGCCCAGGAGACCGAAGACCTGCGCAAGCTGCCCGACGCCAACGTCGCGGCGCTTGAGGACGTCGGTTTCTTCCGGCTGCTGCAGCCCGAGCAGTGGGGCGGCCTGCAGTGCGACCCGACCCTCTTCTACGAGGCGGTGCGCCGGCTGGCCAGTGCGTGCGGCTCCACCGGCTGGGTCGCCGGAATCATCGGCGTGCACAACTGGCACCTGGCGCTGTTCGACCAGCAGGCCCAGGAAGACGTCTGGGGTGAGGACACAAACGTCCGGATCTCCTCGTCCTACGCCCCGATGGGCGCCGGGGTCGTCACCGAGACCGCCGACGGCTACATCGTCAACGGTTCGTGGAACTGGTCGTCGGGCTGCGACCATGCCACCTGGGCGTTCCTGGGCGGTCCGGTGATCAAGGACGGCAAGCCGGTCGACTTCGGCAGCTTCCTGATCCCGATCTCCGACTACCGCATCGACGACGTCTGGCACGTGGTGGGCCTGCGCGGCACCGGCAGCAACACCGTCGTGGTCAAGGACGCCTTCGTGCCGCGGCACCGTTTCTTGTCCTACCGGGCGATGAACGACGGCACCGCCGGCGGCTACCAGACCAACACCGCGCCGGTCTACAAGATGCCGTGGGGGACCATTCACCCGACCACCATCTCGACGCCGATCATGGGCATGGCCTACGGCGCCTACGAGGCGCACGTCGAGCACCAGGGCAAGCGGGTGCGCGCGGCGTTCGCCGGTGAGAAGGCCAAGGACGACCCGTTCGCCAAGGTCCGGATCGCCGAGGCCGCCAGTGACATCGACGCCGGCTGGCGTCAGCTGATCGGCAACGTCGGCGACGAGTACGCGCTGCTGGCCGCCGGTCAGGAGATCCCGTTCGAGCTGCGGGCCCGGGCGCGACGTGACCAGGTCCGGGCCACCGGCCGGGCCATCGCCTCCATCGACCGGCTCTTCGAGGCGGCCGGTGCCACCGCGCTGTCCAACGACGCACCGGTGCAGCGGTTCTGGCGTGACGCGCATGCAGGTCGGGTGCACGCCGCCAACGACCCGGAGCGCGCGTACATGATCTTCGGCAACCACGAGTTCGGGTTGCCGCCCGGCGACACCATGGTCTGATCGAACTGGACCTGGCTGGGACATAGACGAGCTTGCTGGAGGTATCACCGATGACTATCCGTTCGCTGGGCTACCTGCGAATCCAAGCCACCGACATGGCGGCCTGGCGGGACTTCGGGCTGAAAGTCCTCGGCATGGTCGAGGGATCCGGTGCCACCGAGGGTGCGCTGTACCTGCGGATGGACGAGTTCCCCGCCCGGCTGGTGGTCGTGCCCGGGGACTCCGACCGGTTGCTGGTATCCGGTTGGGAATGCGCCAACGCCGCAGGGCTGCAGGAGATTCGGCAGCGCCTGGACGCCGAGGGCACGCCCTACAAGGAAGCCACCGCCGCGGAGCTTGCCGAGCGCAGCGTCCAGGAGATGATCGCGTTCGACGACCCGTCGGGCAATCACCTGGAGGTCTTCCACGGGGTGGCGCTGCAGCACCGCCGCGTGGTCAGCCCCTACGGCCACCGGTTCGTCACCGAAGAGCAGGGCCTGGGCCACGTGGTGCTGTCGACCAAGGACGACGCCGAGGCGCTGCACTTCTACCGCGATGTGCTCGGCTTCCGGCTGCGGGACTCGATGCGGCTGCCGCCGCAGATGGTCGGCCGCCCCGCTGACGGCGACCCGGCCTGGCTGCGATTCTTCGGCTGCAACCCGCGCCACCACAGCCTGGCCTTCCTGCCCATGCCGACTCCGACCGGAATCGTGCACCTGATGGTCGAAGTGGAGAGCGCCGACGATGTCGGGCTCGCACTGGACCGCGCCTACCGTCGCAAGGTGCCGATGGCCGCCACCCTGGGACGGCACGTCAACGACAAGATGCTGTCGTTCTATATGAAGGCGCCCAGCGGTTTTCAGATCGAATTCGGCTGCGAGGGCCTGGAGGTCGACGACGACGACTGGGTGGCCCGGGAGAGCACCGCGGTCAGCCTGTGGGGACACGACTTCACTGTGGGTATGCAGTAGCAGTGACTGACGACCTCGCGATCGACCCGCGTGCGTTCCGCAACGTACTCGGCCAGTTCTGCACCGGCATCACGATCATCACCACCGTGGATGGCGACGCGCCGGTCGGCTTCGCCTGCCAGTCGTTCGCCGCGCTGTCGCTGGACCCGCCGCTGGTGCTGTTCTGCCCCACCAAGCAGTCGCGGTCCTGGCAGGCCATCGAATCCAGCGGAAAGTTCTGCGTCAACATTCTGGCCGAGGAGCAGAAGGACGTCTGCGCCCGCTTCGGCTCCCGTGAACCGGACAAGTTCGCCGGCGTGGACTGGAAGCCGTCCCCACTGGGGTCGCCGATCCTGGGCGGATCGCTGGCCCACATCGACTGCACGGTGGCCTCAGTGCACGACGGCGGCGACCACTTCGTGGTGTTCGGCGCGGTGCAGTCGCTGTCAGATGTCCCGGAGGTGAAGCCGCGGCCGCTGCTGTTCTATCGCGGCGACTACACCGGCATCGAGCCGGACAAGACCACTCCGGCGCACTGGCGCGACGACCTGGAGGCGTTCCTCACCGCCACCACCGACGACACCTGGCTGTAATTTCCGTCCTCGAGTGTGAATCCCGCGACGCCGACGCGGCGTGTCGCGCCCTGAGATTCGCCCGCGCGGGGCGGGCCGTTGCCTACCATGCACCGGGTGAAGCGACTTGGCTGGGCGGCGGTGGCGACTCTCGCCTATGCCGCGGTGATGTTGGTGCTGGAGCGCGGGATGCGAAAGACGGGCGGCCCCGGCATCATCGGCTTTGAGCTGGCCGGCAATGCCGAACGAGTCCAGGAGATCTTGGCCGTCTGGGGAGACGAGGGCGGTCGGTGGGCGCGCTGGTCTCTGTGGCTCGACTTCGGTTACATGCTGACCTACGGAACCTTGGGGCTGTTGCTCATCGAGCGTGCCCGAAGTCGCCACGGGCATCCGATCATGTTGCGGCTGTTGCCGATCGGTGCGGTGGCCGGCGACGCGATCGAGGGCGTGGCGCTGCTCAAGGTGCTCGACGGCGCCGACATCGACGTGAACGCCCGGCGTGCGCGTGGCGCGGCGCTTGCCAAGTTCGCCCTGTTAGCGGTGGGGCTGGTCTACACCGTCATCGGGGGAGTTCGCCGGCGGTCATAAGCCGTGCCAGCATCGCTGATGTTCGGCGTGGGTGCGTAGATACGCCCCGGGTGAGTACATCTCGTCGTAGAAATCGGTGTCCAGATGCTGGGCCTGCAGATACATCAGCACATGCACCGTCGGGACGGTGCCCGGCAGTTTCCCGAACGTGTCGTAGATGTAGGACGCCTCGCAGGTGACCAGTTCGGCGATGCGGTCCGGCGCCAGTGCCGATCCGCGCACGGCCCGGCTGTCTGACCACGGACCCGGGGTGTCGGGGTGCGACGGACCGCCGGGCCCGAATTTGCGGGCCACCAGCTTTTGCACACCCTGCGCGACCGAGGCGACATGCGGCGGGCTCAGCGTCTCGAAGTGACCGGGTAACCCGGTGACATTCGGGAACGGCCAGCGCGGATCGGTGTCGGCGACAAAACCCAGTCCGGGGGCACGCGGGTCACCGGAGCCGCCCAGCACCGACAACCGGTCCAGACCGTCGAAGATCCAGCCGCCCAAGCCCATTGCCTGCAAGCCCAGCGCTCCGTTATGGGCCGCGATGGACAACTCCGCACTGGCCTCGGTCAGGGTGTACTGCTCCACGAACGACAGCGGTATCGGGTCGTCGGCATGCGCCAAACCGGAAAACGACTGTATGCCGGGTATTTCGCGACCATGGACGTCGTCGCGGATCGGATAGCCGTTGGCCGCGAAGAACCACAGGTTCTCCAGCAGATGTTCGGCCAGGTCAGCCACATTGAAGGCCAACAGACTGCCCGGGTGGTTGCCGATCCAGGTGTTGTGGCCCTCCATGTAGGGCTCTTCACGGGGTAGTTCCAGCCGGGACTCCGAAATCCGGACATAGGAATCGGCGGTATGGCCGATCCACTCTTCGATGCTGTCGAACTCGCGTGGTTCTTGATCGCGGGTGGGCAGCAGATAGCAGCCGGTGTCGTCGGTGAAGAACAGCTGGCTGGTGTGAAAGCCGGCCGCCGACGGCATGGCGCGCCCGGTGGCGCTGCCGGGATAGTTCGGCAGCGCCGGGGCGTACCCGGGATGGTGCGCGATCCCGTCATGCCAGCCGGTGGTGCCGGCCATCAGCGACAACAGCAGGGCTCGCTCGACCTCGGACAGCGGCTGCACCGGACGGCGGCTGGTGTAGGCCAGCGCACCGGCTGGAATGGCGCCGCCCACGGGGAACCGTCGCGACCGGCGTCCGGTGATGGCGGCGAACAGCCCGAAACCGGCCGCCTGCGCCAGCGCGGCCCGTTCCTGTTCAGTGATCGCCAGGGCCATGGCCCAGGCCTACTTGCTGACGGTCTCCAGCAGCATGGCCAGCTGGGTCGGCGAGACCGCGATCCCGCACTGGTTCTTCAGGTCGGTGAGCGGCTGGGCGATGCCCTGCAGGGTCGACAGCTGGTCGAGGTGGCCGATGAAGTAGCCCTGAACCGAGGACTTGGCCTGGTCCGCGGGCATGGTGGCCGCGTTGGTCAGCACGTCATTGGCCTCCGGGTGGTCGTGGAGGAACACACCCGCCTGGCCCAGCACGCCGCTGGCGGTACTGGACAGCCCGGCCGCGGTGCAGGAGGCGGGCGCGGCGTCGGCGGCGGGCGTGCTGGTGGTCAGTGCCGATGCGGCCACCGCACCGAGGATGCCGGCGGCTGCGGCGCCGAGCGCCAGGCCAGAAGTCGTGGAGATGCGCATAGCAGTGGTCCCTTCGATCAGGTATTTCCAGCTTGGAAGGTAAACCTACCGGAGCGGCAGCCACCCGCGGAGTCGGCGCAGGGCTTCGTCGATGTCGGCGGTCGGGCCGGCGAACGACAGCCGGACGAAGGTGTTGCCGCGTTCGGTGTCGAAGTCGACGCCCGGCGTCAGCGCGAGACCGGTGTCGGCCAGCAGGCGCGCGCAGAACGCCAGTGAGTCGTCGGTGTGCTCTGCGAGGTCCGCATAGACGTAGAACGCGCCGTCGGTGGGGGCCAACCGGTCGATGCCCATGCTCCGCAGTCCGCCGAGCAGCAGTTCCCGGTTGGCGGCGTAGTGCCGCAGGTGGCCGTTGGATTCTGCGATCGCCTCCGGCGTGAACGCCGCGACCGCCGCGTATTGGGCCAGCACCGGCGGGCAGATGGTGAAGTTGCCGGTCAGGCAGTCCACCGCACGGCGCAGTGCCGGCGGCACCAGCAGCCAGCCCAGCCGCCAGCCGGTCATCGCAAAGTACTTCGAGAAGCTGTTGGCCACCACCGCGTTCCGCGAAGTCTCCCAAGCACAGCTGGTCTGCGGTGCACCCTGGTAGACCAGGCCGTGGTAGACCTCGTCGCTGATCAGTCGCACACCGGCGGTGTCGCACCAGGCGGCGATCGCGGCCAGCTCCGCCGGTTCCAGCACAGTCCCGGTCGGGTTGGCGGGGCTGGCCACGATGACCCCTGCCAACGGTCCGGGAATCTCGGCGAGCATGGCGGCGGTGGGCTGGAAGCGGGTCTCGGGCCCGCACGGGATCTCGACCACCTCACAGCCCAGCGCGGTCAGGATGTTGCGATAGCAGGGATAGCCCGGGCTGGCGATCGCCACCCGATCGCCGGCGTCGAAACAGGCCAGAAATGCGAGCAGGAAGCCCCCGGACGAACCCGTGGTCACGACCACGTCGTCGGGGTCGACGCTCAGCCCGTAGCGGTCGGCATACGAGCCGGCGATGGCCGAGCGCAGCTCCGGGATGCCCAGTGCGACGGTGTAGCCCAGCGCATTGGCGTTCAGCGCCGCGGCGGCGGCGGCGCGCACCGGTTCGGGGGCGCCCACACTGGGCTGGCCGGCCGACAGATTCACCAGATCGCCATGGGTGCGTTGGCGTTCGGCCGCGGCCAGCCACACGTCCATCACATGGAACGGCGGAATGCCCGCGCGCAGCGCAACCCGGTCGGTCATGAGTCATCCTCCGTCATGATGCGGTGCAGGAAGCGGGTGGCGTCGGGCATAGCGGCGAGCACCGTGCCGGAATGGTCGTGGTCGGGGTAGATGTGCAGCTCGACATTCTGGCCGTTGTCGATCAGCTGCTGATACAGCGTTTGACTGGACCGGGGTGGCACGTCGGTGTCGAGCAGGCCGTGCCCCAAAAAGATCGGCCGATCGTATCCGCCGGTGGGGGTGCCCATGAAGCCGTCGAGCGCCGCGCCGATCCCGTCCAGCGACGCCACCGGCGCGCTGAACAGCTCATCGATCCGGGTTCCGGCCGCCTGTCGGTCCAGGTCGGTCTTGCAGACGGTTTCGGCCCGATCTGCCAGCTCGCGCCCGCGAGGAGTCAGCACACTGTCGACGGGAATCTCAGGAAGCGCTTCGCGCAGCGCGGCCACGATGTACGAGGCGTAACTGATCGCGGCGGGAGGCACCGACCGCGGCGGCAGATCGGGTCCGGCCTCCATGACCAGCCGTTCGATGTTGGCCGGTGTGCCGGTGGCCACCACGCCTCGATAGTCCAGGCCGCTGCCGGCGGTGAGGCGGCTGGCCCACCACGCGCTGTTGATCGCCGCGCCGCCGCCCTGGGACTGACCCACGATCGCCCACTTGGGCGACAGCGGCAGGTCCATCTGGTGCACGGCTCGCACGGAGTCGATCACCGAGTGCGCTTCGGCGGCGCTGTTGAGATAGCTCATCAGCCCTGGCGTGCCGAGCCCGGCGTAATCGGTGCCGACCACCACGTAGCCCTGGTCGAGCCAGTGCGACAGGTATTCGTTGTCGCGGGCGCTACGTGGCCGCGCCGACGGCGTGCAGTCGTCGCCGAGCCCGACGGTGCCGTGCGCCCATGCGATCAGCGGCCATCCGCCCGCCGGGGGCGCCCCGTGCGGAACGAAGACCGCCGCCGTGCTCACTGCGGGCCGGTCGTGTTGATCTGTCGTGGCGTACAGGATCCGGAATGCCTTGGCGGCGCCGGTCACCGACAGGGCCGGGTCCAGTGGCACCGTGGTGATCAGACCCCCTTCGGGGGGAATGGGGCCGGCATAGCTGCGCGCGTCAAGGCCCGACCACTGCGGCGCCGGCTCAGCGGCCGCGGGTGCGGCCAACACCAGGGCGGCCAGTCCGGCGGCCAACAGCGCATTGCGGCGCGGCGACCTCACTTGTTCAATCCGAGAAAGGTGAACGCCTCGGCCGCTTCGAAACTCGCCGATGTCTCGCCGGCGAAGACATTGCTGTCGTCGGAGCCGAGGGCGAGCTTGCGTACTGGGGCGCCTTCGTCGAAGTCCAGTTTGTTCAGGTCCACCCAGAACACGTTGGGGGTCAGCGCTGATTCGAAGCAATACAGCTTGCGGGTGTGGTGTGCGACGGTGCGCCACCGGGTGGAGGAGATGTTGGGCTCGTTCGGCGTGGAGATGCCGAACGGCACCGAAACATTGCGCACAACACTGAGTACCGACGCGAGCGCGATCTTGAGGTCCTCGGATTTCGGTATCGCGTTGACGTAGAACGAAGCCCGCGCGAAGCGATCCGCGGCCCGGTTGGTGCCCGGCAACATGACCGTGCCGCCCAGCTGCTCCCAGTAGGAGTTCACCGCAAGTTGTTGTTCGAAGATCGGCGAGTTCGTCATCACCTGATACTGGCGCCCGTGGTGGATGACCTGCTTGCCGTCAACGTATTCCACGATCGCACTGTCGCCTGTCGCGTCGGACAGGGACAGGTGCAGCGTGGCCAGGCGGTCCTCACCGGGCACGCCGTCGGTCACCACCTGGAACGCTTCGGCCTTCAGCGCGGCGACGGCTTCGGCCACGGTGGCGAAGTTGTCCAGGACATACTGGGCCCAGATGGAGATGCACAGCCCGGGGCGGCTGCCGTCGTATTGCGGGTACACCGATTCGGCCAGCCAGAGCAGGTTCGCCGACAGACCGGCTTCGTTCAGTCCGTCGGTGGTGCAGATGTTGTAGCCGGTAGCCACCACGCTGCCGTACTTTGCGGTCCATTCGATGGAATTGGCCCCGGCCCGGCCGTCGCGCTTCACACCACGCGGCATCGACCACAGATCGGTCGCCAAATCCAGCTTCCAGTCCATCGATCGACCGGTGATGATGTTGCCGTTCGGGCCGAGGTAAACCAGGCGAGTACACATGCCGCTACCGTACGGGCCTTCAGACCACCTCGGCCTGCAACCGGCGAAGATGGTGTGCCGGCTGGCCAAAGAGTTGCGAACTTCCGTGTGCGCGTTTGAAGTACAGCTGGATGTCGCTTTCCCAGGTGATTGCGATACCGCCGTGCAGCTGCACCGCTTCGCCGGCCACCTTGGTGAATGCCTCGCTGGCGACCACCCGTGCCAGCGCCGCAGAGGTCGCCGACGGCTCGGCGATCGCGTCGTCGACAACGGCGCGCGCGGCCGACACGGCCACGTACAGGTCGGCCATCCGGTGTTTGAGCGCCTGGAAACTGCCGATCGGCCGGCCGAACTGTACCCGGCTCTTGGTGTACTCCACGGTCAACTCCAGGCAGCGAGCCGCCGCGCCGATCTGCTCGGCCGCCAGCAGGATCGCCGCATAGTCCGCGATGCCGGGGTCCTCCCCGATCGGCGCGGTGGCGGTGGGGACGATGCGGCCAAGACGCCGAGTGGGGTCCATGGTGGCAACCGGCTCGGTGCTGAATTCCGTCCAGCGGGTGAGCTGGCTGCCGTCGGTGCCGACAACGACGTCGGCGATATCACCGTTGGCGGCGTAGCCGTCGCCGAAGACGACCGCTCCGATCGCGCCGCCTGCTGCCAACTGTTCCAACGCCTCGGCGTCGGGCTCGGGCGAGGCCAGCAGCGCCAGCTCGGCCAAGATGGTGCCCAGCAGCGGGGTGGGCACGAGTGCCTTGCCCAGCTCCTCGAGAACCACTGCGGCGTCGCCCAGTTCGCCCCCGGCACCGCCGAGCTCCTCGGGCACCACCAGGGCAGCGGCGCCGACCTGCTCGCACAACAGTTGCCACAGGGTCTGGTCGTAGCCGCGGTCGGATTCCATCGCCACCCGTACTGCTTCTCCGGTGGCGTGCTTGTCGACCAATGCGGCCACGGTCTGGCGCAGCAGGTCGCGTTCGTCGTTACGGGTCACTTAAATCGCCTCCAACACTCGCCGACGGTGGGCGGTCGGGTCACCCCACGCGGGACGCAGCGCCTGCACCCGCAGCAACCACAGTGACAGGTCGCACTCGCTGGTGAAGCCGATCGCGCCGTGGGTCTGCAGCGCCGAATGCGCAGCCAGCAGGGCGGCGTCGGACGCGGCCACCTTCGCGGCGCTGACGTCGCGGGCGGTGTCGGGGGAGTCCTGCGACACCGAGATCGCCGCCCCGTACACCAACGGGCGGGCCAGCTCGAGCGCGATGTGCACGTCGGCCAGCTTGTGCTTGATGGCCTGGTAGCCGCCGATCACCCGCCCGAACTGGGTGCGCTGTTTGGCGTAGTCGACGGCGATGTTCAGCATCGCCTGCCCGGCCCCGACCAGCTGCGCGGCAGTGGCCAGGGCGCCCATCTCGTAGGCGCGGGCGGTGTCGGTGTTCCAGGAGTCGCCGGTCGCGTTCACGTCGAACACGCCGCGGCTGGAGTCCACCGAGGCGTGACGGGTGCCGACCTGTGCGATCGATGCTGTCCCGTTCTGGGCCAGCAGGACCAGATCGGCGCGGTCGGCGTCGACTGCGCGTGGGGTGTGCGGCGGCAGTGCCACGGTGGCGATCAGCTCCCCGGCAGCCAGTCCGGCCAGCTGCGCACCGGCATCGGGTGAACCGGCCAGCAGGATCGGCGCGACCGCAATGGATTCCACCACCGGTCCGGGGACGCACCAGCGGCCCAGCGCCTCGATGGCCAGCACCGTATCGACGGGGTCGGCGCCGATACCGTCGAACTCTTCGGGCACCGCCAGCGCGGTCACGCCGAGCTCGGTCAGTTGGTTCCACACCCGACGGCCGGGCTCGGCCTCACCTTGCGACCAGGCCCGCACCGCACCGGGCACGTCGGCGGCGCCCAGCGCGGCGTCGATGCTGGCCGCGAAGTCGCGCTGATCTTGATCTAGATCGAATTTCATTTCTTCTCCCGGGGCAGGCCCAGCAGCCGCTCGGCGATGATGTTGCGCTGAATCTCGTTGGTGCCGGCGTAGATCGGTCCGCCGAGCGAGAACAGGTAACCGTGGGTCCAGGCGTCGGCGAGTTCGCCGTCGGCGCCCCGGATGTCCAGGCCGGTCTGGTGCAGGGCAACGTCCAGGTCGGACCAGAACACCTTCGTCACCGAGGACTCCGCGCCCAGCTCACCGCCGGCGGCCAGCCGGGTGACGGTGCCGAACGTCTGTAACCGGTAGGCCTGCGCCTTGATCCAGGCGTCGGCGACGCGGTCGGTGAACACCGGGTCGCTGCCGTGCTGGCGCCACATGGCCGCCAACCTCTCGGCGCCCACCACGAACCGGGCCGGGCTGCGCAGGCTCATGCCGCGCTCGTTGCTCGACGTGCTCATCGCGGCCCGCCAGCCTTCGTTCGGCACACCGATGACGTCGTTGTCCGGCACGAAGACGTCGTCGAGAAAGATCTCGCCGAAGCCGGTCTCGCCGCCGAGCTGTTCGATGGCACGAACGGTGATCCCGTCGGCCTTCAGGTCGAACATGAAGTAGGTCAGGCCGTGGTGGCGCTGGGCCTCCGGGTCGGAGCGGAACAGTCCGAAGCCGCGCTCGCCGAACGGGGCCCGCGAGCTCCAGATCTTCTGCCCGTTGAGCTTCCAGCCGCCGTCGACCTTGGTCGCCGTCGAGCGCAACGACGCCAGGTCACTGCCGGACTCCGGCTCCGACCATGCCTGCGCCCAGATCTCTTCGCCGGAGGCCATCTTCGGGAGGACGCGGTCCAGCTGTTCTTGCGTGCCGTGCGCGAACAGCGTCGGCGCCAGCATCGAGGTGCCGTTGGCGCTGGCGCGGCCGGGCGCACCGGCGCGGAAGTACTCCTCTTCGTACACCACCCACTGCAGCATGGTGGCGTCGCGCCCGCCGTACTTCTTCGGCCAGGCGATCACCGACAGGCCGGCGTCGAAAAGCACCTTGTCCCAGCGGCGGTGCTGTTCGAAACCCTCGGCGGTGTCGTAGGACAGGCGCGGGAACTTGTCGGTGTTCGCGGCCAGGAAGTCGCGGACCTCGGCGCGGAAGGCCTCGGTCTCGTCATCGAAATTCAGGTCCATCAGGCCCACTCTCTCAATTCATGCTTGACCACCTTGCCGCCGGGATTGCGCGGTAGGGAGTCGGTGAAGGTCACCGATCGCGGTGCCTTGAAATTCGCCAAATGCTCGCGGGCATAAGCGATCACCGCTGCCTCGTCGAGCGTTGATCCGGGCCGGCGCACGACGAAGGCGCGGCCCACTTCGCCCATCCGCTCATCGGGAACACCGATCACCGCCACGTCGGCCACGCCGTCGAGGCGGGCCAGGGCCTGCTCGATCTCGGCCGGATAGACGTTGAAGCCGCCGCAGATGTACATGTCCTTGAGCCGGTCGGTGATCCGCAGGTTCCCGGCGGCGTCCACGGTTCCGATGTCGCCGGTGTGCAGCCAGCCCTCCGCGTCGATCGCTGCGGCGGTGGCCTCCGGGTCATCGAGGTAGCCGAGCATGATGTTGGCGCTGCGAAGGAGCACCTCGCCGGAATCCGAATCTCCGCCAGTGCTTTCCAGTCGCAGCTCGAAATCGCCGATCGGACGCCCGCACGTGGTGGCGACGGTGACGGCGTCGTCATCGGCGCGGCACATGGTGCCGAACCCGCCGGACTCGGTCAGTCCGTAAGCGGTGAGCACGATGTCGATGTCCAGTTCGGTCTGCATCCGTTCGATCAGCACCACCGGGACGGTGGCGGCGCCGGTGACCGCGAACCGCAGCGAGCTCAGGTCGTGTTGGTCACGCTCGGGGTGATCCAGCAGGGTCTGGTAGATGGTGGGCGGCCCGGGCAGCACGGTGATCCGGTGGGATTCGATGGCTCGCAGCGCGCCTGCCGGGTCGAAGGTGAGCTGCGGGATCAGGGTGGCCCCGGTCTGCAGGCAGGCCAGGATGCCGGCCTTGTAGCCGAAGTTGTGAAAGAACGGATTGATGCACAGGTAGCGGTCCTGCGCGGTCATCTGACCGCACTGGGCCCAGGCCGCCGGGCCGGCCAGCGACTGCCGGTGCGCGCAGAGCACGCCCTTGCTGCGGCCGGTGGTCCCGGAGGTGAACAGGATGTCGGACAGATCATCGGGGCCAACGGCGGCGGCGCGCGCATCGACCTCGGCGGCCGGCACCGCGGCGCCGGCGGCGATGAACTCGTCCCAGGTTCCGTCCGTGGCCTCTATCGGCACCCGGACGACATGCTGCAGGTCGGGCAGCTGGTCGCGGTCCAGTTCGGTGAGCCGGTCGGTCTTGAGGAATCGGCCCATGCCCACCAGCACCTTGGCCTTGCTGCGGGCCAGGATGTCGGTGGCCTCCGCGGCGGTGTAGCGCGTGTTCAGTGGCACCAGCACGCCGCCGGCGTAGTGGGTTCCCAAGCAGGTGATCACCCAGTGCCAGGTGTTCGGCGACCACAGCGCAACCCGGTCGCCGGGCTGCACGCCGAGGGCGATCAGAGCCGCGGCGGCTCGCCGCACCTCCTCGCGCAGGGTGGCGTAGGTGAAGCACTTGTCCTCGGTGACCAGCGCGTCATGGTCGGGCAGCGTATGCGCGATGTGGTCCAGGGCCGCAGGTGTGGTCTGCGGTTGGCTACTCATAGGCGCTGCTCCTCCCCGTCGCTGAACTCTGCATCGCCGTCAGCGCGGGCTCCCTGGGCTCGACGGCTCGTAGCCGAGCAAGTGCTTGGTAGGTTAGCCTACAAGGGTGCAAGCAGTCGAGGAGTTCCGGGCTGAGGTCCGTGCATGGCTGGCCGACAACCTGGTCGGGGAGTTCGCCGAGCTCAAGGGCCTCGGCGGCCCCGGGCGCGAACATGAGGCGTTCGAGGAGCGGATGGCGTGGAACCGCCATCTGGCCGACGCCGGACTGACCTGCCTGGGCTGGCCGACCGAACACGGCGGGCGCGGCCTGTCGGTGGCTCACCGGGTGGCGTTCTACGAGGAGTACGCCCGCGCTGACGCGCCCGACAAGGTCAACCACCTGGGCGAAGAGCTGCTGGGGCCCACCCTGATCGCCTTCGGCACACCCGAGCAGCAGCAGCGCTTCCTGCCCGGAATCCGCAACGTCACCGAGCTGTGGTGCCAGGGCTACTCCGAGCCGGGAGCCGGCAGCGACCTGGCCAACGTGGCCACCACCGCGGTACTGGACGGCGACGCGTGGGTCATCAACGGCCAAAAGGTCTGGACGTCACTGGCGCACCTGTCGCAGTGGTGCTTCGTGGTGGCCCGCACCGAGAAGGGCTCCAAGCGGCACAACGGACTGTCCTACCTGCTGGTGCCGCTGGACCAGCCCGGCGTCGAGATCCGGCCGATCGTGCAGCTGACCGGCACCTCGGAGTTCAACGAGGTGTTCTTCGACGACGCGCGCACCGACGCCGATCTGGTGGTCGGGGAGCCCGGCGACGGCTGGAAGGTCGCGATGGGCACGCTCACCTTTGAGCGTGGCGTGTCGACACTGGGGCAGCAGATCCGTTACGCCCGGGAACTGTCCGCGCTCGCCGAACTCGCACAGCGCAACGGTGCCGCCGAAGACCCGCTGATCCGCGAGCGGTTGACCCGGTCCTGGGTCGGCCTGCGGTCGATGCGGTCCTACGCGATGGCCACCATGGACGTGGAGCAGCCGGGCCAAGACAACGTCTCGAAGTTGTTGTGGGCCAACTGGCACCGCGATCTCGGCGAGCTCGCCATGGATGTGATCGGTCGCGACTCGATGGTGCTGCGCGACGGCGAGTTCGACGAATGGCAGCGGCTCTACCTGTTCACCCGCAGCGACACCATCTACGGCGGTTCGAACGAGATTCAGCGCAACATCATCGCCGAGCGGGTTCTCGGCCTACCCCGAGAGGCAAAGGGATGAGCTCGATTTCGGATCTGTCCAAGGCGCCGGAAGAGATCGCCGGACACGGCCTGTTGGCGGGCAAGACGGTGCTGGTGACCGCGGCCGCCGGCACCGGGATCGGTTCCACCACCGCGCGACGAGCACTGCTCGAAGGCGCTGACGTGGTGGTCTCCGACTACCACGAGCGCCGGCTCGGCGAGACCCGCGACGAACTGGCCGGCCTCGGGCTGGGCCGGGTGGAGGCGGTGGTCTGTGACGTCACGTCCACCGCTGCGGTGGACGCGCTGTTCGACGAGGCCGTGGCGAAGATGGGCCGACTCGACGTGCTGGTCAACAATGCCGGACTCGGCGGGCAGACCCCGGTGATCGACATGACCGACGACGAGTGGGACCGCGTGCTCAACGTGACACTCACCTCGGTGATGCGAGCGACCCGGGCGGCGCTGCGCTACTTCCGCGGCGTCGAGCACGGCGGGGTGATCGTCAACAATGCCAGCGTGTTGGGTTGGCGCGCACAGCATTCGCAGTCGCACTACGCCGCGGCTAAGGCCGGCGTGATGGCGCTGACCCGGTGCAGCGCGATCGAGGCCGTCGAATACGGGGTCCGGATCAACGCCGTCTCGCCGTCCATCGCGCGGCACAAGTTCCTGGAGAAGACCAGCTCGGCGGAGTTGCTGGACCGCCTCGCCGACGGCGAGGCCTTCGGCCGGGCCGCTGAGCCGTGGGAGATCGCCACCACCATCGCGTTCCTGGCCAGTGACTATTCCAGTTACCTGACCGGCGAGATCATCTCGGTTTCCAGCCAGCGCGCCTGATGCCATGACGCGCCGTGACGAACTCCTGAACCTGGCGGCGGCCATGATCGCCGAGCGTGGCCTGCGTGCCACGACCGTGCGCGACATCGCCGACGCCGCCGGGATCTTGTCCGGCAGTCTGTATCACCACTTCTCCTCCAAGGAGGAGATGGTCGACGAGGTGCTGCGCGACTTTCTGGACTGGCTGTTCGATCGTTATCAGCAGATCGTCGATCACGAAACCGATCCGCTGGAGCGCCTCAAGGGACTGTTCCTGGCCTCGTTCGACGCGATCGAGCATCGGCACGCCCAAGTCGTCATCTACCAGGACGAGGCCAAGCGGCTGTCGGCTCACGAGCGGTTCTCCTACGTCGACGAACGCAACCGGCAGCAACGCAAGATGTGGCTTGACGTGCTGGCGCAGGGCATCGAAGCGGGATGTTTCCGGCCCGACCTCGACGTTGACCTGGTGTACCGCTTCATCCGCGACACCACTTGGGTATCGGTGCGCTGGTACCAACCGGGTGGTCCTTTAACGGCCGAACAAGTCGGCAGGCAATACCTCGCCATCGTGCTGGGTGGAATCACCAAAGAAGGAAGTTGATATGTCACAAGTCGCGCACGTTTCCCAGGCGTATGTCATCGACGCCGTTCGCACCGCCGTCGGCAAGCGCAACGGCTCGCTGGCCGGCATTCACCCGATCGACTTGGGCGCGTTGGCTTTCAGTGGTCTGCTGGACCGTGTCGGCGTCGACCCGGCCGCCGTCGACGATGTGGTCGTCGGCTGCGTGGACGCCGTCGGCGGCCAGGCCGGCAACATCGGCAGGCTCGCGTGGCTGGCGGCCGGCTTCCCCGAAGCGGTACCCGGGGTGACCGTCGACCGGCAGTGCGGTTCGTCCCAGCAGGCCATCTCCTTCGGCGCGCAGGCGATCATGTCGCGCACCGCGGACCTGATCGTGGCCGGCGGCGTGCAGAACATGAGCTGGATCCCGATCTCGTCGGCAATGGTCGTCGGCGAGCAATTCGGCTTCACCTCCCCGACCAACGAGTCGAAGAAGTGGCTGGAGCGCTACGGGGACGAAGAGGTCTCGCAGTTCCGCGGTGCGGAGATGATCGCCGAGCGCTGGGACATCTCCCGCGAGGACATGGAGCGCTTCGCGCTGCAGAGCCACCAGCGGGCATTCACCGCGATCGCCGAGGGCCGGTTCGACAACGAGATCATCCCGGTCGAGGTGGACGGCCGCTCGTTCCACATCGACGAGTGCCCGCGCGAGTCCACGCTGGAGAAGATGGCGGGTCTCAAGACGTTGGTCGAGGGCGGCCGGCTGACCGCCGCGCTCTCCAGCCAGATCTGCGACGGGTCGGCTGCGGTGCTGCTCGCCTCAGAGCAGGCGGTCAAGGACCACAACCTGACCCCCCGCGCCCGTATCCACCACATCAGCGCCCGTGGTGACGACCCGGTGATCATGCTGACCGGCCCGATTCCGGCGACGCGCTACGCGCTGGAAAAGACCGGCCTGAGCATCGACGACATCGACGTCGTTGAGATCAACGAGGCGTTTGCGCCGGTGGTACAGGCCTGGATGAAGGAGTTCCCGATCGACCCGGCCAAGGTCAACCCCAACGGCGGGGCGATCGCGCTGGGTCACCCGCTGGGGGCGACCGGGGCCAAATTGTTCACCACAATGCTCAACGAACTGGAGCGCACCGGCGGCCGGTACGGTTTGCAGACGATGTGCGAAGGCGGGGGCACCGCTAACGTCACGATCATCGAGCGTCTGGGCGGCTAAAATCTTCAATTATGGAAACACCGCCTCCGACGGCACCAGGAGGACGCCGGATTCGCGGGCTCGACGCTGATCAGCGCCGAGCCCAGCGCCGTGAGCAACTTTTGACCGCAGCATTCGAATTGTTTGCCCGAGACGGTTACGCCAACACCTCGATCGAGCAGATCTGCCAAACGGCCTACGTCGGCAACAAGGCGTTCTACGAACTGTTCGACAGCAAGGAAGACTGTTACCTGGCGCTGATGAACGAGATCGGCGAGCGCATCGAGGCAAAAGTCGAGGAGGAGTTGCTTCACGGCGCCCCCGACGACATTGAAGAGACCGAAGAGGCGACGGTGCGTCGCGTGCTGACGGTGTTCGCCCATGAGCTGGTCGTCGATCCTCGGGTGGCTGTCGTCGCGTTCCGGGAAAGCACCGGAATCTCGCCACGGGTCGAGGCGCAACGGCGGGCCAACCGTCGGTGGGCCGCGAACTTCATCGAGTCGTTCTGGCGCAGCAAGGCCCAGGACGGTGAGGCCCCCGACTATCGGGCGATGGCGGTGGCCACCGTCGGGGGTCTTTTCGAGATCATCGCCGATTTTCTGCACCAGACCGACCCGCCGCGATCGATCGACGATCTCACACGTGACCTCACCACGTTCCTGATCACCGTCAGCAACGGGATCCATCTGCCGGCCCAGGCCAGCTGAAGTCACGCGGTCGCCGATTCACCCCGTCAGACCGGCGATGATGTCGTCGACCGTTCGCCCTGCCAGCGCATCCAGATCGGGGCGGGGCGCGCCGCGCAGCGGCCCGCGCAGGGCCAGCTCGGCGAATCCGTGCACGGCCGACCAGCACGGCCACTCCGCTCCGGCACGCCGGTTCGCGTGCAGCACACCGGCATCGGCCATCGCATCGAGTGCGTCGACCAGCGCGCGAAAAGGTGGCGGGGCTCCGTCGTCGACTGACGTGAGCCCTGATCCGAAGAAGGCCACGGTGAACCACCCGGGCTCGTCCAGCGCGAAACCGATGTAGCCCAGTCCGACCGCACGGAGCTGATCGCGCGCCCGGTTCGCTGCGGTGCCGCGCCGGGTCACCGGTACCAACATGCGAGCGGCCATCCGCTCGCCGATGGCGATTGCGACGGCCTTCAACAGTGCCTCGCGGTCGGCGAAGTGGCGGTAGGCGGCGTTCGGGGAGACCCCGACGCGCCGGGTCGCCTCCCGGACCGTGAGAGCCTCTGGACCGCCGAGCCGGGTCAGCTGTAGACCGGCGTCTATCAGGGCCGCGCCCAGGTCGCCATGGTGATAGCCGGTCTTTGTCGCAGTCACCTCTTGACAGCCCCCTCGGGAAAAAGTGTACGGTGTGAACATAGTCAATGTGGACGTTGTACACATAGCAATGGGAGTTCTCGTGATGGCAGGTGTCGGGGTGCCGCCGGTGGTGGACCATCAGACGTGGCAGCGCGAACTGGATGCCTTGTGTGTCCGCGAGAAAGCGGCGACCCGGGAGCTGGACGCGATCGCCGCGCAGCGCCGCCGTCTGCCGATGGTCACCATGGACGACTACGTGCTCGAGGGCGAACGCGGGCCCGTCTGCCTGGCCGAGGTGTTCGAAGGCAACAGTCAGCTGATCGTCTATCACCACATGTGGTCCCCGGGCCAGCAGTGGCAGTGCGCGGGATGTACCGGTTTCGTCTCGCAGTTCACCCGCCTCGAATTTCTGGCCGCCTACGATGCGCGGTTCGTGATTGTCACGCAGGGGCCCATCGACGAGGCGATCGCCTACAAGCGGCGCGTCGGCAATCAGATGGCCTGGTACAGCACCGCCAACAGTTCGTTCGGGGCTGACGTCGGGGCACCGCCGGGTGGGCAGTTCGCGGTGAATGTGTTTCTGCGGCAAGGTAATGCGGTGTATCGCACCTGGCATACCAACCGGCGCGGAACAGAACAGATCGGCCACGTGTTCTCGTTGCTCGATGTGCTGCCCTACGGGCGCCAGGAAGAGTGGCAGGACTCACCCGACGGCTGGCCGCAGAGCCCCACCTACAGCCGCTGGGCCAGCTCGCCGGAACTCGCGCAGCTCTATGGCGCCAGTTCGTAGTGTTCCGAACCGAGAAGGAGCAAGATGAGTACCGCCAAGGTCGGCTTGAAGTCGATCAACCTCGTTTGTGTGCCCACCGTCGACCAGGACAAGGCCATCGCGTTCTACGAGTCGTTGGGCTTCGAGAAACGCACCGACATCCACATGGGCGACGGCTACCGGTGGGTCGAGGTCTACCCGCCGCAGGGTCTGGCGGGCATTGCGCTGGCGCCGCCGTCGCCGGAGAGCGGTCCGGTTGAGCCGGCCGTCACCGGCATCACGCTGACCACCGACGACATCGACGCCACGCTGGCCGCGATGCGGGAACTCGGAGTCGATGTCGACGCAGAGATCATGCGTCAGGGAGACCCCGTTCCGCCGCTGTTCTGGTTCCGCGACCCGACCGGCCACACCCTGATGGTGGCCGAGGTCTAACCACCGCGCCGAGCGCCAATCTCACGGCGCAGCACCAGCGTGTCGCGTCGTAAGATTGGCGCTCGGCGGGCTTGTGGATGGGTGTCGGCGCGGATCGGCACCAGCGGGCAGGCTTTCAGGCTGTGGACGAATTGGCCTGGCCATTCCTGGGGCAGGAGGCGCTGGTTGCCAAGGCCATCCCCGAGCGGGCGATGCGGGCACTTTACCAACCGGTCTACCCCGGGGTTTACGCGCCGTGGGGTATTGAGCTGACCGCCCGGCAGCGGGCTGAGGCGGCGTGGCTGTGGTCACGCCGCCGCGGCGTGGTCGCGGGTGCCTCGGCTGCGGCGCTGCTGGGCGCGAAGTGGGTGAGTGGCGCGCTGGACGCCGAGCTGGTGTACGGCAGCCGTCAGCCACCGCCGAGGCTCGTCGTGCACCGTGACACTCTGAAGCCCGGCGAGGTGACGACCGTCGACGGGATTGCGGTCACTGTCCCGGCACGCACCGCTTTCGACATCGGGCGGCGAACCCGGTCGCGGCTGGTCAGCCTGCAGCGACTCGACTCGTTGGCGAACGCGACCGGCGTCGGGATCGCCGATGTCGAGGCCGTCATCGCTGCCCATCCCGGGGCACGAGATCTGACCCGGCTGCGGGGTGTGCTGCCACTGGTCGACGGTGGTGCGGAATCTCCGCAGGAGTCCGGGACTCGCCTAGCCTTGATCGACGCCGGGTTGCCACGCCCGGAGACCCAGATCGTGGTGCGCGACGAGTACGGCGGATTCGTGGCGCGGCTGGACATGGGATACCCGCAGTTCAAGGTCGGTATCGAATATGACGGCCAACAGCACTGGACGGACCCCAGGCAGCGACAGCGCGATATCGACCGGCAGGTAGCGCTCGCCGACCAAGGCTGGGTGATCAGCCGGGTCAGCGCGGAGCTGCTGCGTTACCGTCGCGGGACGTTGATTGCCCGGGTGAAGGAGGCGATGTATTCCGCCGGATGGCCCGGCCAGGTCGCGGGTGCCAATCTGGCGACGCCGCCACGGCATGTCGCGTCGTGAGATTGGCGCTCGCGATCAGGCGATGAAGGAGTTGGCCGCCCGCAGCTGCTCGACCGCCTCGTCGACGATCGAGGTGATCAGCTCCGCGCAGGACGGCAGGCTGTCCAGGATGCCCGCCACCTGACCCGAGGCCAGCACACCGGCTTCGGTGTTGCCTTCCACGAGCCCGGCTTTGAGCAGCATCGGAGTGTTGGCGGCCATCAGCACCTGCGACCAGGTGAGCTCCTTGCCATGCCGCATGGCCAGTCCGTCGCGCACCATGGTCGGCCAGCTCATCTGCGACATCTTCTTGAACTTCGCCGCGTTGCGGATAGCGGCGCTGAAACCGCGTGCCCGCGAACCGCTTTCGAGCTTCTCCACCAGTTCGGTGCGCAGCACCCGGTGTGGCATACCGTCGACCCTGGTGGAGACCACGGTGCCGCTCAGGTCAGCGGCCAAGTAGCGCTGCTTGACCGCGTCCGGAACAGTGGAGTCGCTGGTCAGCAGGAATCGGGTGCCCATCGCGACACCGGTCGCACCATAGGACAGCGCGGCGGCCAGGCCGCGGCCGTCGAAGAACCCGCCGGCGGCGATCACCTGAACCCCGGTACCGGCGACGGCGTCAAGCACCGAAGGCAGCAGCAGCGTGGTGGCGACCGGACCGGTGTGCCCGCCGCCCTCGCCGCCCTGCACGATCACCGCGTCGGCGCCCCAGGACGCCACCTTCTTGGCGTGCTTGGCCGCACCGACCGACGGGATCACCACCGAGCCCGCCTCTTTGAGCTTGGCGATCAGCTCGGCTTTGGGGGCCAGCGCGAACGACGCCACCTTGACGCCCTCGCGGATCATCAGATCCACCCGGTCACCGGCGTCGGATGCGTCGGCGCGGATGTTGACGCCGAACGGCTTGTCGGTGGCCGACTTCACCTTGGAGATCGCGGCGGCCAACTCGTCGATCGTCATGGTCGCCGAGGCCAGGATGCCCAGGCCGCCGGCGTTGGCGGTGGCCGAGACCAGGCGGGCGCCGGCCACCCAGCCCATCCCGGTCTGCACCACCGGGTGTTCGATGCCGACCAGTTCGGTCAGCGGGGTCTTCAACCGGCTCATGCCCGCACTTCTTTGTCTCGCAGCGATTTCGGGTCGATGACCTCGCGGATCAATTGAAGCTCCTCGACCTCGGGCAACCGAGTCGTCGCCGCGTCGGCCAGGCCGTGCACCTCGAACGAGGTGTTCTCGGCGACCTCGTCGGCGGTGACGCCGGGGTGCAGCGAGACCGCGCGCATCTGGTGGTCGGGGCCATTGAAGTCGAACACTCCGAGGTTGGTCACCACGCCGCCCAGGTTGAAGAAGCGGAACGCCGGGTTGGCCGGATCCACCTTGTCGTAGCCGATGCCGGAGACGATGTCGACGGCCTGGCAGAACACCCGCGACGAGTGAGCGCCCACCCAGTAGCTGGTGGTGTGGTTGATGGTGTTTCCGGGCGCACCGCGGACCCCGAACATCTGCCGGGTGGGCTGCTGCAGCGGACCGAATGCCGAGAGGTTCTGGTTGCCGTAGCGGTCGATCTGGTTGGCGCCCATGATCACATGGCGCCGGCCCCACGACAGGGTTTCGAAGACCCGGTTGAACGGCATCCAGCCTTCCAGCGGCCCGACCTTGCCGATCGCCGGGGTGTCGGCCAGGATGCGGGCCTCTCCGTCGGTGAGCACCAGGTCCGGGGAGAAGGTCAGGCGGGCCAGCCGGGCGCCGACCGAGGGCACCGTGGCCATCGGTGAGGCCATGATCTCGCCGGCGTCGCGGAACAGCTCGGCGCAGGCGACGGCGCAGATCTCGGCGCGAGTGGGTGAGTCGGTCATGCTTGTGCCTCCGCTCCGAATGCCTTAACCGCCGCCTGGTAGTCGTCTTCACTACCGGACAGGTAGGTGGCCTTGAATTCCGCCCAGGTCTCGTCGGACTTGGCGGCTTCGGCGTAGTGCCGCTGGAACTTCTCGTCGCGGCCGTAATCGGCTGCCCCGATGGTGAAGTGGGCGCCACCCGGGGCCTCCACCACCTTGTCCACCATCATCCGGTTGATCACCTGGGTCTGCGGCGAGGTGCTGGCGATCAGCTCTTCGGTGGGCACGATCTTCTCCACCGACAGGAAACGGCGCTGCGCCGACATCAGGAACAGGTCGTCGAAGTACGGATCGATGCCGGTGTAGGCGGCGTTGCCGCGGGCGTCGCCGAGGTTCAGGTGCACGAACGCGGCGTCCAGGTTCAGGGCCGGCATCGCGACCAGGGTCTCGTGGGCGCCGTCCGTCGGGTACGGCGAGGTGACGGTCTTGAGCTCGCCCTCCCAGAAGTCGATCACCGAGCTGCCCAGCCCGGCGCGGATCGGCAGGAACGGCAGCCGCTGGGCGGCGGCCTGCAGTCCGCAGCGCAGCATGCCCTCGTCCATCTCGCGGGCCTCGATGGCCCCGGTGGTGCGGGCCTTGGAGAACCACGGGTCGTAGAACGGCGGCGAGTCCAGGGAGACGAACCCGTAGTAGGCCCGGCGCACTTTCCCCGCCGAACACAGCAGACCCAGGTCCGGTCCGCCGTAGGTCACTACGGTGAGGTCCTTGACGTCGGTGCGCAGGATGGCGCGCACGAACGCCATCGGCTTACGCCGCGAGCCCCAGCCGCCGATACCGACGGTCATGCCGTCGCGCAGCTCGGAGACGGCGTCGTCGAGAGTGGTGATCTTCGAAGCCATTACTTCTTGCCCTTCTCGGTACCGGCGAACTCGTCGCGGTGTTCGTCGGCGACACCGGAGAGGTTGAGCTCAAAGGTGAAGCCCTGCTCCATGCGGTAGCTGGAGTTGACCTTCTGCACGTCGATGAGGTTCAGCGCTTCCTTGGCCGCCCGGATCACCCGAGTGTCCTTGGCGGCGATATCGCGGGCCACCCGCAGCGCGGCCTCGTCGAGCTCGTCGCGCGGCACCACCTCGTGCACCGATCCGTACTGGTGCAGGGTGGCGGCGTTGACGGTGGCCGCGGTGTAGAACAACCGGCGCATCATGTGCTGCGGCACCAGCCGGGACAGGTGGGTGGCCGCACCGAGGGCGCCGCGCTCCACCTCGGGCAGACCGAACTTGGCGTCGTCAGAGGCCACGATCACGTCGGCGTTGCCGACCAGGCCGATCCCGCCGCCCACGCAGAAGCCGTTGACCGCGGCGACCACCGGCACCGCGCACTCATAGACGGCCTTGAATGCCGCGAAGCAACCACGGTTGGCGTCGATCAGGGCGGTGAAGCCCTCGGTGTTCTGCATTTCCTTGATGTCCACCCCGGCGTTGAATCCGCGGCCCTCCGCGCGAAGGATCACCACGTGGGTGGACATGTCCTTGCCGGCGGCCGTGATGACCTCGCCGAGCTCGAACCAGGCCCGCGACGGCAGCGCGTTGACCGGTGGGTAGTCGACGGTGACCGCGACGATCCCCGGTTCGACGGTTGTGGATGTGATCGGCATGGGCGGACTTCCCTGTCGTATTGGGGCCTTGGAGTACCTAAGCTACCTAAGCAAGCACTTGCTTGGTACGCTAGCACAGTGGGTGATGCGATCAACCTCGGATTGACCGGCAAGGTGGTCCTGGTGACCGGCGGGGTGCGCGGCGTCGGCGCGGGCATCAGTGCCGTCTTCGCCGATCAGGGTGCGACGGTGGTGACCTGCGCCCGGCGTCCGGTGGAGGGCCTGCCGTATGAATTCCATTCCTGCGACGTTCGCGACGACGACGCGGTCAAGGGTCTGATCGAAGCGATCGTGGCCGCCCACGGCCGGATCGACATCGTGGTCAACAATGCCGGCGGGTCTCCGTTCGCGCTGGCCGCCGATGCGTCGGCCAACTTCAGTCGCAAGATCATCGAGCTGAACCTGATCAGCGCCCTGCTCGTGTCCACGCACGCCAACGCGGTCATGCAGACCCAGGACGACGGGGGCTCGATCGTCAACATCACCAGTGTCAGCGGCTGCCGGCCGTCACCGGGAACCGCGGCCTACGGCGCGGCCAAGGCCGGGGTGGACAGCCTGACCACCTCGTTGGCCGTCGAGTGGGCGCCGAAGGTGCGGATCAACTCGATCGTGGTCGGCATGGTCGAGACCGAGCAGTCCGAGCTGTTCTACGGCGACGCCGAATCGGTGGCCGCCGTCGGTGCCACCGTGCCGTTGGGCCGGCTGGCCAAGCCATCCGAAATCGGTTGGACAGCCGCATTTTTGAGTTCCGATCTGGCGTCCTATGTCACTGGTGCCAGCCTGACCGTGCACGGTGGCGGAGAGAACCCCGCCTACCTCGACGCATCTAGCGCCAATAAATAGGTCGACCCCGAAAAAGGAGACAGCACTGATGGGACTTCTCGACGGCCGCGTGGTCATCGTCACCGGAGCGGGCGGCGGAATCGGGCGGGCGCACGCGCTGGCCTTTGCCGCCGAGGGCGCCCGGGTCGTGGTCAACGACATCGGTGTCGGGCTGGACGGCTCGCCGGCCGGCGGCGGCAGTGCTGCCCAGAGCGTGGTCGACGAGATCGTCGCAGCCGGCGGCGAAGCCGTGTCCAACGGCTCGAACGTCGCCGACTGGGGTCAGGCCGAGGCTCTGATCAAGCAGGCAGTCGACACCTACGGCACGCTCGACGTGCTGGTGAACAACGCCGGCATCGTCCGCGACCGGATGTTCGCCAACGCCACCGAAGAGGAGTTCGACGCCGTCACCGCGGTGCACCTCAAGGGTCACTTCGCCACCATGAAGCACGCTGCCGCGTATTGGCGGGCCAAGTCCAAGGCCGGCGAGACTGTCGACGCCCGGATCATCAACACCAGCTCCGGCGCCGGCCTGCAGGGCAGCGTCGGTCAGGCCACCTACAGCGCGTCCAAGGCAGGCATCGCCGCGCTGACCCTGGTAGCCGCCGCTGAGATGGGCCGCTACGGAGTCACCGCCAACGCCATCGCGCCGTCGGCCCGTACCCGCATGACCGAGACCGTCTTCGCCGACATGATGGCCACCCAGGACGCGGCGTTCGACACCATGGCCCCGGAGAATGTCAGCCCGCTGGTGGTCTGGCTGGGCAGCGTCGAGTCGCGCGACGTGACCGGCAAGGTCTTCGAGGTCGAAGGTGGCAAGATCCGCGTCGCCGAGGGCTGGGCGCACGGGCCGGAACTCGACAAGGGCGCCAAATGGGATCCCGCCGAGCTGGGGCCGGTCGTCACCGACCTGCTGGCCAAGGCGCGGACACCCGTGCCGGTCTACGGGGCCTAGACCGCAACGGATGAAAGTCCCGATGCGCGGACCAGCAGCGTTATACGCGAGCGTCAATATTGTGATACTTACTTAGCCGGACAAGTACGCGTTGCGGCCCTTCCCTCATCGGGCAGCGACGTAATCTTTCACCTGCTCTTAGGTGACGCGCTCGTGTTCATGTCCAGCTGCTGGAGGTCTTGTGTCGGTGCTCGAGGTGGACGACCAACCACCCACAGCAGTCCGGCGTCGACGGCATCCGCACCCCGGTGAAGGCGTACCGAGCTTCTCGTGGCCCACCTTCGTACTCGGGGTGGTCGGCATCACCGTATTCGTATTGGTAGCCATCGGCGCCGCCCGCGGATTGCTTTCGGCTTGGGTCGTCATACCGCTGAGCACGTTGGTCACCTACGTGCTGTTCTCGGTGGCGCACGAAGCCCTGCACCGCTCGTTCTGCTCGGTGCGCTGGGTGAACGCGGTGGTCGGCCGGGTGGCTTGGCTGTTGGTGGTGCTGCCGTTCTCGTTGCCGGCGTTCGGCTACGTCCACGGTGAGCACCACCGTCACACCAATGATCCCGAGCGCGATCCCGATATGTTCGCCACCCATGCGCCCACCTGGCAGCTGCCGTTCCGCTGGGCGCTGATGGACCTGTTCAATGCGGCCTGGTACGTCCGCAAGCTGTGGCCGAGGGTCCGCCATTCCTGGCGGCGTCCGATTGCCGAGCTCGCCGAAACGTCGGTGCTGTTCTCGTTGACCATCGCCATGACCGTCGCGGCGATTCTCACCGACCACTTCTGGCTGCTTGCTGAGGTGGTGTTGATTCCGCAGCGCCTCGGTCTTTTCATCATCGGATGGGCCTTCGACTGGTTGCCGCACCACGGGATCGACATCACGCAGCGTGAGGATCGTTATCGCGCCAGTCGTCTTCGGGTCGGGATGGAATGGCTGCTCGCGCCGTTGATGCTGTCTCAGAATTACCACCTGATCCACCATCTCCATCCCTGGCTGCCGTTCTACCGCTACCTGCCGGCGTGGCGACGCAACGAGGACCTCTACCTGGAGCACCACGCTGCCGTCACCACCGTGTTCGGCCGGGAACTCAACGCCGAGGAACACCGGCATTTCAAGCGCTGGGCGCAGGTCGAGCTCGAGTCCCGCATCGCCTGACGCCGGCACGGCTACGCCGCTGTCAGGTGTTTTGCGCCGCTTCGTGAGCGAGTTGCAAGCGGGACGAGATATCGAGCTTGGTGTAGATCCGGTTCAGGTGCGAGTGCACCGTACGGGGCGAGACGCTCAGTTCTGCGGCGATCTCCTTGTCACGAAGGCCGGCACTGATGAGCCGGACAATATTGCGCTCGGCCGGCGTCAGCGAACCCCAACCGCTGGACGGGCGTTTGGAGGCGCTTCTGCCCTTTGCGTCGCCACGGCATGCGTAAGCGATGGCATCAGCCGTCGACAGTGCATTACCCTGATCCCAACAACGCTCAAAATCGTTCTGCGGCATGGCCTCTCGTAGCGAGTTGACGGTGGCCTGATAGCCGGCGTCGTAGACCTTGGTGCGGACCGCGCCGGTGCGCTCACGGATGCCCGCAGCTGAGCCGATCAGCCGTGCTGCATCGTGGAGTCGGCCTGCGGCCGTGGCCACCGCGGCCAGCAGTTCGATCAGGTCGGGGGTGCCCAGGAGCGCCTCAGTGTCCGCCGCGATGGCCAGCGCGTCCCTCGCGTCTCGTTCGGCCTGCTCGAACTCGCCCTCGGCCATGGCCACCTGGCCACGTATCTCCAGCAGCAATATCCGGTGGATCCCCGAGCCCACCGACAGCGCCTCGTCAGCCCAACGACGCGCGGCGGCCAGGTCACCGGATGCCAGCGCCGCGCGAGCGAGCGGATTGCCGTTGATTGCCAATAGTTGGGGCAGCGCACATGCTTCGCAAGCCGCGTCAGCTGCGCTGACAGCCCCGGGTACGTCGCCGGCGGCCAACCGGGTGTCTGTCACCGCGCCGAACCCGAACGCGCGGTGGAAGTCGATGAGCTCGGCGGCGGCCTCGACGCATGCATCGGCCGCCGCACGCGCCCGCCGGGTATCACCTTGGCACGCAAGGGCTTCAGCTAGAAGCGTCAGGCTCTGGGCGCCGAACAGTGGGTCGTGTGCCGCCTCGGCCTCCGTCGCCACCTGCCGGGCCTGCTCGATTGCCATCGTGAGCTCCGCGCGGTGCAGGTGGGCCAGTCCTAGGCAAAGGCGGCACAGTCGCGCCACCGACCAGTCACCGACCGCGTCACCGAGTGCTGCGCCGTTCTCCGCCGCACGCCGCATCGTCTCGAGGTCGCCGGCCACGAACGCCGAATACGCCTGCACGCCGTAGATCTGGCTCAACCGCCAGTCGTCGTTCATGTCAGGAGACAGCGCAATGGCCTGCTCGAAGTAAGGCAGGGCGAGTTCGGGGCTGTAGCTACAGGTGAAGCCGCAGGCGGCCAGCGCCCAGGCGAGCAGTCCCGGCTCGTCGAGATCCCGGGCGATGGAGACCGCTTCCTCTGCTTGCTGAGCCTGCCCGTAGTTTCCGATCAATGCGTCGAAGATCGCTTTGTCGGCGAGTGTCCGGGCACGCGCGCCAGGCGACATGGTGGCCCCGACGGCGAGCATCGCGTTGAACCATGCCAGGCCTTCCAAGGTCCGACTATGGATCCACAGCGGGAGCAGCGATGACGCGAGACGCGCGGCAAGCTCCAGGTCGCCGTGGTCGCGGCTCCAGGTGAAGGCGGCCCGGAGGTTGTCGATCTCGAGTTCCGCCTGAGCGATGTGCCAGCCATATCCGGCGGTCACCTCGGAGCCGAACAGGGTGGTGTAGTGATCACGGTGGCGCGCCCGGATAGCTTCGGATTCTCCGGCCTTCTCGAGCTTCTCCAGGGCGTACTGCTGCACGGTCTGCAACATCCGGAAGCGCGTCGAATCGCCGGTACTGTCAGCTATCACCAGCGATTTGTCGACCAGCTGGGTGAGTTTGTCGATGATCAGCCCGCGCGGCAGGTCCGTGCCGCCGGCGACGGCGTGGGCGGCGTCGAGGTCGAAACCGCCCCTAAATGGCGCCAAACGGCGAAACACCACGCGCTCGGGCTCGCTCAACAAGTCATGCGACCAGTCTTCTGAAGCTCGCAGGGTCTGCTGGCGCGGAACCACCGTGCGCGCACCACCGGTCAACAGATGGAAGCGCTCGTCGAGCCCGTCGGCGATCTCGGCCAGTGACAACGCCCGAACCCGTGTTGCGGCGAGCTCGATGGCCAACGGAACCCCGTCCAGGCGACGACAGATTTCGGTCACCAAAGCGGTGTCGCCATCGGTGCCGGTGAAACTCGGCCGGACCTGCCGAGCGCGCTGCCGGAACAACTCGACAGCCTCGTCGACGAGCGAGAGCGATGGGGTTTTCCAGGTCACTTCGCCGGCTACCCCGATGGGTGCGCGACTCGTCGCCACGATGGTCAGCTCTGTGCCGGCGGCCAACAGCGTGGCGGTCAGTTGCGCGCAGGCGGCCAGCAGATGCTCACAATTGTCGAGCACCAACAGCAATTGCCGGTCTGCGAGGTAGCGCACCAGGGTGTCGACCGGCGAGTGGTCCGGTCGATCAGGCAGGCCCAACCTGTGGGTCACGCGTTCCGGCAGCAGATCCGGATCGGTGATCGGCGCCAGGTCCACGCACCATGCCCCATCGCGGAACCGGTCGACAAACTCCTCGGCCAGTTGCAGCGCGAGCCGTGTCTTGCCGACTCCGCCGGAGCCGGTCAGCGTCACAAGACGGTTGCTATCAACCAGCCTACGAAGCTCGAGCATCTCCGCATCGCGTCCGACGAAACTCGTCAGCGGCGTCGGAAAGTAGTTCTCGTGTAACGCACTTCCGGTGCGAAGCGGCGGAAACTCGGTAGCAAGCCCGCGGTGGCAGAGCTGGGCTACTCGCTCCGGATACGGTATGCCCCGCAGCCGAAATGCGCCCAGATCGACCAGCCAAGCCTCTGGTGGGAGTCGGTCAGCCAGCAACGGCTCGGCGGTCTCCGACAGCAACATCTGACCGCTATGGGCCAGATCGCAGAGCCGTGCGGCGCGATTCACCAGCGATTTCGGGTGCGTCCAGGGCTCGGCCGCCGAGATCTTGTCGGCGTGCAACGCGATCCGCGGCCGGATCGGTGCCGAGGGGGCGTGCTGCAAGGCTATGGCACACGCCGCCGCATCAGTGGCGTCGGCGAACCCGACGGCGAACTTGTCGTTGTGGTCCCGTTCCAGCAGGCGTTCACCACGGTGGGCGGCAACGATGTCAGAGAGCGTGGCTTCGAGCCAGGAGAGACCGGTGGTCAACGACTCCGTGGGGGGCTGCCACTGCGGGCGGGCGTCTCCCGGACTGACCACAAGGACCGTCCGCGCGGGGGAAGGCGGCGAAACCGCCGCGTTCGGGTTCGACATCATCTACCGTCTCTCAGCGGCAAGGCTGCTCACCAAGGCGGGCAGGCGTCCATTCCCCCGGATGGATCGCCCCAGAATCCTTGCCGTCGTAACTTTATTTCCGCGTCTACGTACTTTTACCGCACCTCGGCGACACGATACCAGCGCGATTCCGGCAGTTTTGCCGATGATCTGGGCCTGTGCGCTGAGGCACAGTCAAGCTGGCAGAGCTGCGTATGCCCAGTCCGTCGCTCAGCAACGGGCCTATATCGTCGAACCCCTTCTGGTCGCGATATCTCGTTCCAGGGCAGCGCCAGCCAGGGACGACCAGGTTGCGGTTCCCAACGGTCACGGTCGTGACGGTTGGACGAGCCGTTGCCGTATGCGGCATTTCCCTTACTGTCTAGTTTGCCGTGCCAGCAAACTGCAATTAAAGAATTGCGCGTTGCATCCGTGGATCTTCAGGGTAACTCTGAGGGCTTCACGTGGAACGCGCGATTTATCGTGCCCATTACTGACGTTAGCTACAATTTTCGACAAATTTCTTATTGTTGAGGTGTGTGACTAAGGTCACGCCTGATGTGTATCGGTATTCAGGCAACGCGCTGACCAGGTGTTTTCAAATACCGATGTGAGTCACATCGACTCGCTACTGTGCTTTCAGCCACAAATGCGTCAGCTCGAGTTGGCGACAATTGAACAATAGCCCATAATTCGAACCTGCGTGAATGCTTAGCAAAAAATATGAGAAGGGTCGTCATGAGCCGTCGGATGTCTAGCAAATTGGTTCGTTCGTCTGGTGGGCGTGGGGGTCGGCGTGTGGTGGGTGCGTCGAGTGTGGTGGCGGCGTTTTTGGCGTTTGGGGTTGGTCCGGCGCCGTCGGCGTCTGCGGATTTCGAGGACCTGTTCGACCCGGTGTTCTGGTCGGGACTGTCGGATTCGGGTGCCGCTGCGGGGGTGTGGTCGGGGTGGTTGGCCGATCCGGGTGCGGCCGATGCGGGGTTCATTTATGACGTGTTTGAGCAGTTCGATCTGGCGGTGGCGACCTTCTACCACGAGCAGTTGTACCTGCCGCTGTACACCCTGACGCAGGACTTTATTGCTGGTAATGAGCAGTTTTTGGATCTGATCAATCAGCCGTGGGTGGACTTGTTCGGGCGGGAGTTGATCGGCAATGGGGTCGATGGGTTCACCGGGTCTAACGAGTCGCTGTTCGGTTCG
>NZ_JRMM01000021.1:0-38973 GCF_000972905.1 Mycobacterium sp. UM_Kg27 | reverse complement strand
ATGTGTATAAGAGACAGGTAGTCGTCCGCGTCGTCTGACTCGACTTCGACGTCGCGCGGCACCGCGCGCTCGAAGGCGACCGGCTGCGGCGCCACGAACAACGGCATGTAGTCAGCCCGCACAGCGGCCGGCTCCGGTGCCGTTTCCAGCAGCAACCGGGACTCCGGCTCGTCGGGGACCTCGCCCGTCGCGTCGGCCTCCCCGGCCTCCTGAAACAGTCCGGTGACAGCGGGCGCGGCTGCCGAGTCCAGCAGGTCGCGGACCCGCACCGCCTCGACCCGATCCACGCTGGAGTGGGCGCTGCGCGCCCGCCCGTCCAACTCGGTCAGCGCCTCCAGGACCCGCCGGCTGGTGGTGCCCAGAACCCGCGCCAGCGAGTGCACCCGAAGTCGATCGGGCAGCTCCTCATGCTCGCTCGGTGCTGCTGATACCTCTGAATCAGGACCATTAAAAAAAGAGGGGTCTGCCACGTACGTCTCCTCAAGCCCCCGGGCGCGTCGTTGCGACGCGGCCACGCGAGGACTTCTCGTTATGGGCCCGGCTCACTTCCCCGGGCTTGTGGTGGTCTCGCTCCGAGGGGCTCGGGTTGAACCGACTCGGTGCCTGGCTGAATGAAAACCGGCGATCGGCGCCGCATCACATATCGCGACCGTCGCACTCGCCGAAGTCTTCATTCGGGTGTCGGAAACCGGTCCGGTGACGTTCACCCGTTAGTCAGTATCCCACACAATCCACAGGAGCCGAACGAAAGGCACTAACTCCGCGGTCAGGCCAGGGTCATCGGATCCGTCGACACCGACGGCTTCAGGTCGGGGAACCACAGCGCGATCTCACGCTCGGCCGACTCCGGCGAGTCCGAGCCATGCACCAGGTTGAACTGGGTCTCCAGACCGAAATCACCGCGGATGGTGCCCGGGGTGGCCTTGGCCACCGGGTCGGTACCACCGGCGAGCTGCCGGAACGCCTCGATGGCGCGCGGTCCCTCCACCACAGCGGCGACCACGGGACCCGAGGTGATGAAGTCCAGCAACGAAGCGAAGAACGCCTTGCCGTCGTGCTCGGCGTAGTGCTGCCGGGCCACGGCCTGCTGTACCGGCCGCAGTTCCAGGGCCGCCAACGTCAGGCCCTTCTTCTCAATCCGGTTGATGATCTCGCCCACCAGCCGCCGGTTCACGCCGTCCGGCTTGATCAGCACCAAAGTCCGCTCAGTCATGCAGCGCCGCTCCTCATCCATTGCTCCGCCCTGCGTCGTCGCCAGCGGCACGGCGACAGCGTACCGGCCCCGGTCACCGGTTCCGTCACGAGCGTCGCAAGACCACCGCACGGAAATAGGCGATCAGCCCCCACACCACCGTGAACACCAGGCCCATGATGCCCACACCGGGATAGATCACGAAGCCGGCCACCAGTACCGGTTGCAGCGCCAGATTGGCCCAAATGGCCCAGCTGCGGCCCTGGATGCCGGCGAACAAGAGCAGCACCAGCGCCAAGCCGAGCAGGTACGCCAACGAGAACGGTGTCAGACCGCCCCCGACGACGCCGACCACCGGCAGAGCCAGCAGCACCGTGATGGCTTCAAGTATCAGCGTCGCGGCCATCACGCCGCGAAAACCCCGCCAGGGGTCAGGAACGTCGGTCGGTTGGGTCATGCCGGGTCCTTCCCGAACAGCGAGCGGGCCGCACCGGCGGTGACCACCGATCCGGTGATCACGATGCCGGCTCCCGAAGCTTGGCCTTCGGAATCGAATTCGTCGACCAGCGCTGTGGCGGTGTCGATCGCATCTTCAAGCGTCTCGGTGGTGACCACCCGGTCGTCACCGAACCACCGCGCTGCCGCAACGGTAAGCGTCTCGACGTCCAGCGCACGCGGTGAACCGTTATGGGTCACCACGATTCGATCAAACGCGGGCTCTAGCGCCGCCAAGATTCCGTCGACGTCCTTGTCAGCGAGCACGCTGAGGACACCGACCAGATACCGGAAGTCGAAATCTTCGGCCAAGGCCTGGGCCAGCACGGCGGCGCCGGCCGGGTTGTGCGCGGCGTCGATGAACACGGTGGGCGAACTGCGCATCCGCTCCAGCCGGCCGGGGCTGCGCACCGCGGCGAAACCCGCCCGGACGGTCTCGACATCAAGCTGCCGATCGGCGCCGGCCCCGAAGAACGCCTCCACCGCCGCCAGCGCCAGCACCGCGTTGTGGGCCTGATGCTCACCGTGCAACGGCAGAAAGATCTCGGAGTACACCCCGCCCAAGCCCTGCAGTTCCAGCACCTGTCCGCCGACCGCGAGTTGACGGCTGCGCACCGCGAACTCGGAGTTCTCCCGTGCCACCGCGGCATCCGCGCGCACCGATTCGGCGAGCAGCACCTCCATCGCCTCGGGCGCCTGACGGGCGATGACCGCCACGGTGTCGGTCAGTTCGTCCGGCGAGCGGTGAATGATGCCGGCCTTCTCCGCGGCGATACCGGCGATGTCGTCGCCGAGGTAGTCGACGTGGTCGATGCCGATCGGGGTGATGACGGCGACCGGAGCGTCCACGACGTTGGTGGCGTCCCAGCGGCCGCCCATGCCGACTTCCACAATGGCGACGTCGACGGGAGCGTCGGCGAAGGCTGCGAACGCCATCCCGGTGAGCACCTCGAACTTGCTCATGGCCGGTCCCCCGTCTGCCTGCGAGGACGCATCGACCATCTGCACGAAGGGCTCGATCTCGGCGTAGGTCTCCACATAGCGCGCCGGGCTGATCGGCTGGCCGTCGATCGCGATGCGCTCGACCGCCGACTGCAGATGCGGGCTGGTGGTGCGCCCGGTCCGGCGGCTGAATGCCGTCAGCAGCGCGTCGATCATCCGCACCACCGAGGTCTTGCCGTTGGTGCCCGCGACGTGGATGGCCGGGTAACCTCGCTGCGGCGATCCGAGCAGTTCCAGCAGGGCGTTGATGCGCGTCAGGCTCGGTTCGATCTTGGTCTCGCCCCACCGCTGATCGAGCAGGTGCTCGACCTGCAGCAGCGCCGCGACCTCGTCCGGGGTGGGCTCAGTGGTGCCGACCGGTTGATCGGTCACGCCAGGCCTGCCAGACGCACGGTGATCCGTTCCACCTCGTCGCGGGCCAGCTGTTGGCGGGCCCGGATCTTCTCGACCACAGCCTCGGGCGCCTTGCCCAGGAATTCGTCGTTGCCCAGCTTTGCCGAGGTGGCATCGAGGTCCTTGCGCGCGGTGGCCAAGTCCTTTTCCAAGCGGCGGCGTTCCGCGACGACGTCGACGGTGCCCGAGGTGTCCAGTTCGACGACGACGGTGCTCGTCTTGGCACCGGCGCCGAGCCTTACCTCGACGGTGGCCGAGGGCGCGAAGTCCTGTCCCGGCTCGGTCAGCCAGGCCTGGGACGCCACCGCGGCCACCTGGGTGGCCAGGTCGGCATCCTCGATGCCGGTCAGCCGGGCCGGGACCTTCTGCCGGTCACGCAGACCCTGGTCGCTGCGGAACCGGCGCACCTCGGTCACCAGCTTCTGCATGTCGGTGATCCGTTGCGCGGCCACCTGGTCCAAGGCGATGCCCGACGGGGCCGGCCAATCCGCGATCACCAGCGACTCTGCACCGGTGAGCTCCTGCCACAGAGTTTCGGTGACGAAGGGGATCACCGGGTGCAACAGCCGCAACAGGGTGTCGAGCACCGCCGCGAGCACGGCCGTGGTGTGGGTCAGCCCCTGCCCCAGCTGAGTCTTGGCCAATTCGACGTACCAGTCGCAGAACTCGTCCCAGGCGAAGTGATACAGCGCCTCGCACGCCCGTCCGAACTCGTAGCCCTCGAACGCCGAATCTACTTCGGCACGAACCTCTTCCAGGCGCCCCAGGATCCAGCGGTCGGCGTCGGTCAGTTCCTCCACCGGTGGCAGCGGCGCCGGCGAGGCGCCGTTCATCAGGGCGAACCGTGTCGCGTTGAACAGCTTGGTGACGAAGTTCCGCGACGCGCGGGCATGGTCCTCACCGATCGACAGGTCACTGCCGGGGCTCGCCCCGCGGGCCAGGGTGAACCGCAGGGCGTCGGCGCCGAACATCTCCACCCAGTCCAGCGGGTCGATCCCGTTACCGCGGGACTTGCTCATCTTGCGACCGTGCTCGTCACGGATCAGGCCGTGCAGGAACACATTGCGGAACGGAACCTTGCCCTCGGGCAACGCGGCGTCGCCGCCGACAAAGGTGCCGAACATCATCATCCGGGCGACCCAGAAGAACAGGATGTCGTAGCCGGTCACCAAAACGCTTGTCGGATAGAACTTCTCCAGCTCAGGCGTGGCGTCCGGCCAGCCCATCGTGGAGAACGGCCACAACGCCGAGGAGAACCAGGTGTCCAGCACGTCGGGGTCCTGCTCCCAGCCCTCCGGTGGGGTCTCATCCGGTCCGACGCAGACCTTCTCGCCGTTGGGCCCGTGCCAGATCGGGATGCGGTGCCCCCACCACAGCTGCCGGGAAATGCACCAGTCGTGCATGTCGTCAACCCAGCCGAACCAGCGCGGCTCCAGGCTCTTGGGATGGATGACCGTGTCTCCGTTGCGGACCGCGTCACCGGCGGCCTTGGCCAGCGAGGAGACGTCGACCCACCACTGCATGGACAGCCGCGGTTCGATGACCTCGCCGCTGCGCTCGGAATGCCCGACGCTGTGCACGTAGGGACGCTTCTCGGCGACGATGCGGCCTTGCGCGGCCAGCGCTTCACGCACCGCGACCCGGGCCTCGAACCGATCCATGTTGTCGAACTGTGTTCCGGTGCCGGTGATCCGGGCGCGTTCGTCGAGGATCGTCGGCATCTCCAGCTGGTGACGCAGGCCGATCTCGAAGTCGTTGGGATCGTGGGCGGGGGTGACTTTGACCGCGCCGGTACCGAATTCGGGGTCGACGTGCGCATCGGCGACCACAGCGATCTGTCGTTCCAGGAACGGGTGCGGCAGGAAGCTGCCCACCAGTTCGCGGTACCGGTCGTCGTCGGGATGCACCGCGATCGCGGTGTCACCGAGCATGGTCTCCAGCCGGGTGGTGGCCACCACGATATGGGGCTCGGCGTCATCGAGTGAGCCGTAGCGGAACGACACCAGCTCGCCCTCGATGTCTTCGTATTTGACCTCGAGATCGCTGATCGCGGTCTGAAGCACGGGCGACCAGTTGACCAGTCGCTCGGCCTGATAGATCAGCCCGGCGTCGTAGAGCCGCTTGAAGATGGTGCGGACCGCCCGCGACAAGCCGTCGTCCATGGTGAAGCGTTCACGGCTCCAGTCCACACCGTCGCCGAGCCGGCGCATCTGGCCGCCGATGGTGCCACCGGACTCCCGCTTCCAGTCCCACACCTTCTCGATGAACAGTTCGCGGCCGAAGTCTTGCTTGCTCTTGCCATCGGCGGCGAGCTGGCGTTCCACCACGCTCTGGGTGGCGATGCCGGCGTGGTCCATGCCCGGCAGCCACAACACCTCGTAGCCCTGCATCCGCTTACGACGGGTCAGCACGTCCATCAGGGTGTGGTCGAGCGCATGCCCCATGTGCAGGCTGCCGGTGACGTTCGGCGGGGGCAGCACGATCGAATAGCCGGGCTTATCGCTGGTCGGATTCGCGGTGAAGTAGCCGGCATCCACCCAACGCTGGTAGATCGCGTCCTCTACCGCACCCGGCTCCCATGACTTGGGCAGGTGATCGGTGTCGGCGGTGTTGGGAGTGTCAGTCACCGGTCAATTCTAGGAATGCCTGCCGAGCAGTCGCGAAAGCCCCCGAATCCGGCTCGATTCGGGGGCTTTCACGACTGCTCACGCAGGTGGGGCTACTTCTTGCCGCCGAGCAGACCCCCGAGGATGTCGCCGATGGCGCCGCCGGTCTTGCCGCCGATCATGTTGCCCAGGATGCTGCCCATCGACTGGTTCTTGGCGGCACCGCCACCGGCCATACCGCCCAGGATGCTGCCCAGGACGTCACCGAGGCCGCCACCGGAGGCTTGCTCCTGGGCCGGCTCGGCCTTCTGGCCGCTGAGCTGCTTGCCGATGTAGGCGAGCACGATCGGCGCGATGATCGGCAGCAGCTTCTGCAGTAGGTCGTTGTTCCCCGCGCCGGCACCCGAGAGCGCCGACGCGACCTGGCTGGTGTCGTTGCCGCCGAAGATGGTGGAGATCACCTGCTGGCCTTCGGACTGACTGGCGCCCAGCGCGTTGTCCAGCAGTCCCTGCGCCGCGAAGGTCGAGGCGGTGTTGACGATGCTGTTGGCCTGACCCGGGTCTTGGGCGTTCTGACTCAGCCCGCCGACCAGCACCGGCACCAGGGTTCGGATGGTGCTGTCCACTTCACCCGCGTCAGCGCCGAGCTGGTTGGCGATGTCTTGGATGGGGATCTGAGCGAAAAGATCGTCGAGACCGGCCATGAGATTCCACCTTCGTTGCTGGGTGCCGCTAGGGCAGCGGTCGAAAATGACATTAGCGGAAAGATCGGTGGCCGGCACCGAACAATTGAGCGCCGATCAACGCAGCCGGGCGACCTCTAGGGTCACTCCCGCCGCAGGCAGTCTGGCCAGCAGCACATCGCCCATCGCAGCCGCCGGGGTGAGCACACCGTAGTGGTCCGACAGGGCGTCACGGTCCAGCGCCAGCGCCAGCGCGCTCTCGCCCAGCAGCACCGACGTGGCCTGGTAGCCGGGGTCGCCCTGCTGCGCCATATCCGCGCGGTAGCGGGCTCCGCTGCTGGTGGTCGTATACGTCTCGATGCGGTAGTAACCGTTCTCGCGGCGGCTGCGGCTGGGGCCGGTGCCCGGCTTGGGCAACACCCGCTCCAGCAGTCCGGCCGGAACGAGCCCCAAGAGCTGGCCGCCGGCCCCGAAGGTCACCTTGCCCATCCCGGTCGCCAACCCAGACAGCACCGGTGCCGCGGCCGACGACCCAGCGCTCATGTGCTCGGCGTAGCGGAACCGGCGCCCGTAGGCCCAGTCGAGCAGTCCGTTGCTGCGTCGCACGATCCGGGTGTTGACGGGCGCCATGGCGAAGCCGGCGGTCCAGATTCCGTCCAGTTCCGGTGCGATGTCGCGACCCCGCCGCCACGTCAGGTCTGGCTCGGGGCCCAGTCGGGGTTCGGCGGACCGATCGGAGCTGAGCGTGTGGGGATCGTTGAGCAGCCGTCGGGCTTCCGGGTCCTTGGCGACAGCGCTCAGGACCTCGACCATCGAGGCCAGCGTGCCGCCGGACACCCCGGCGGAGAAACCTCGCACCACGTAGTCGGTGTCGAGCAGGTCGCCCGTGCCGTCGTCGCGGGCGGCCCGATACAGGGCATACACGCTCATGTCCGACGGAAGGGAGTCGAAGCCGCAGGCGTGCACGATACGGGCGCCGTTATCGGCGGCCTGCTGGTGGTGCCGATCGATGCTCTCCCGCACGAACAGCGCCTCGCCGGTGAGGTCCACGTAGTCGGTGCCCGCCGCGGCGCAGGCCGCGACCAGGGGCATGCCGTACCGGGTGTAGGGGCCGACGGTGGTGATCACCACCCGGGTGCGGGCCGCCATCGCCTCCAGGGTTGCCGGTTTGCCGGCGTCGGCCACCACGATCGGCCAGTCTTGGGCCGGCGATCCGAGGCCGTCGCGGACTTCACGCAGCCGTTCCGCGGAGCGGCCGGCCAGCCCGATCCGGGCGGCGCCGCCGGCGCGGGCCAGGTATTGGGCGGTCAGCTTCCCTGCGAAACCGGTGGCTCCATAGAGGATGATGTCGAGCTCACGAGGCGTTTCAGGCACGCCACCGACGCTACTCGGTCAGGAATGCGGTCCGACGGCCACGGCGCCGGGCTGCTCGCCCGGCGCCGTCGTCGATCGCGCGACAGGGATGGTCAGCCGCGACGGCCGCACACCGGCCAGGCACCGATGCCCTGGCTGCGCAGCACGTTCTCGGCAACCCGGATCTGCTCGGCACGGCTGGCGTTGTGCGGCATGCCGCTGCCACCGTTGGCACGCCAGGTGCCGGCATTGAACTGCAGCCCGCCGTAATAACCGTTGCCGGTGTTGATCGACCAGTTGCCGCCCGACTCGCAGGCCGCGATGGCGTCCCAGTTGACGCTGTCCGCCTTAGCGGTGGCGTCGGACAGAGCGACCGCGCCGGTGATCAGGGCGCCGGCGATCGCGGCCAGCGTGAGGGGCTTGCGGACGTTCTTCACATGGTTCCTTTCGCAACGCGCGCACCGATGTGCGCCCACTGGGTGGGTTGGCACGCCTGGGTTCCAGGCCGGAGTGGTCTTCGGGACGTGCCGTCTAGGTCAGGCACGACAGCGGGGGCAGTGCGCCCGCCGGGATGACACCCGGCACCGCGGGGGCGTTCGAGGGGCCGCCCGCGGCCCCGCTCACACGCGGTTCCGTCGATTGAATTTGTTTGCCTTGCATTAGGCGAGAGGAAACTTACGAAACGTTCATGCGACAAGTCCAACCGCATCCCGCGCATATTTCGGACAGATAACGAAACCATCACACTGTGATCGGGAATGGTTATAGCAGGTCAGCGCCGCCCTGAGCGGTTCCGCCGATGCGGCGGCACGCATCCGCGAGCGTGAGTCAGATCACGAGGTTTTTGTGGGCTGGACCACTGGAAATGAGGAGGTTTGCGGTGTCCACATCGACCGCCGCAGGGAGGATCGAACGCTGCAGGAGCCTCAGCAACACCAGCTGCCCCACTTGTCGCAGGTCAGCTGACCGGAGCCGGCCGACGCACCCCGAGCAGGCGAAAGGTTCCCGAATACCGCGCTGACATGCGATTGACCAGGCGGCATTCACGCTGCAACTCAGCCCGGCCCGGCATTACTCACCCGCCGAGGCGCCAAGCCAATTGCCTTGCGCTACAAGCGGTTCCGGACCACCAGAACAGAGCGGTCACCTTTCAATGCCGCACTGTGCCAATAATTTTTCCATCTCAATACAGATAATATGACGGCTTATTTCGCTATCCGTCAGTATTGAATCGTGCCGTATTTATGGTTCGAAATCATATTTGCTGATGCGCGACTCAGTGCAGCCCGCTGAGGTCGTCCGGAGAGTTGAGATTGGCCAGCGGAGACGCGTCGGACACGATGATCCGCCGGACCTCGACCACCTCGATCAACGCGCCCACTCGGCGTTCTCCGGCAGCCACCAAGTCGGCGACTGTGTCGGCCAGGGCGGTGCGATACACCGCGGCCAGATAGTGGTCTCGCTCAGCGTGCGGCAATACGACGTCGGCCGCGGAAGAAGTCAGTGCGTCGATCAAATCTGTTGTCAGAAAAGGCATGTCGACCGCGCAGACGAAGGCGCGCTGGGCGCCGGCGCGTGCCGCGGCCCGCAACCCCAGCCCGATTGCGGGCAACGGACCCAGCCCTGGCACTTCGTCGCGCAGTACCTGCGCAGCAAGCTCGGGCAGCAGCTGGCCCTCCGCGGCCACCACGAAGACGGGATCGCAACGCTGCGCCAGCACCGAGACCTGGTGTTGCACCAATGTCAGACCGACGAACCTGCCCGGCACAGTTAGCGTGGCCTTATCGCGGCCCATCCGGCGCGATGCCCCGCCGGCCAGCACGACACCGGCCAACCGACCGGCATTCATGGCGTCAGTCGACAGTCCAGGTGTCGCGACCACGCAGCAACGCCTGGAGTGCGGCGGTGTCGTGAGCGGTCGACTGCCGGGCCTCGGCGACCTGCGCGCGAGCCAGGTCGTCGTAGGTGGGCTTGCTGACCTTGCGGAAAATGCCCATCGGGAAGTGCGACAGGTCCTGCTCCGAGAGCCGCGACAGCGCGAAGGCGTACGAGGAGTCGGCCTGCGTGGCGTCGTGCACCACGATCTGCTCGGCCGAGACATCGGCGGTCTTGGCGACCTCCAGCCCGAAACCGGACTTGATGACGCAGTACTCCCCCTCGGCGCCGAACACGATGCGCTCGCCGTGCCGGACATTGATGATGCGGCTGTCCGCACCTTCCTTGCGCAGCAGGTCGAAGGAGCCGTCGTTGAACACCGGGCAGTCCTGCAGGATCTCCACCAGCGCCGAGCCGCGGTGCTCCATCGCACCTTGCAGGACCTCGGTGAGGCCCTTGCGGTCGGAGTCCAGGGCACGCCCGACGAAGGTCGCCTCGGCGCCGATGGCCAGCGAGATGGGGTTGAACGGGTTGTCCAGCGACCCGTACGGCGTCGACTTGGTGACCTTGCCGGTCTCCGAGGTCGGCGAGTACTGGCCTTTGGTCAGGCCGTAGATCCGGTTGTTGAACAGCAGGATGGTGATGTTGACGTTGCGTCGCAGCGTGTGGATCAGGTGGTTGCCGCCGATCGACAGCGCGTCACCGTCACCGGTGATCAGGAACACCTTCAGGTCTTCGCGGGCGGTCGCCAGCCCGGTGGCGAACGTCGGGCCACGGCCGTGGATCGAGTGCACGCCGTAGGTGTTCATGTAGTACGGGAAGCGGCTCGAGCAGCCGATCCCGCTGACGAACACCACGTTCTCCCGCCGCACCCCCAGTTCAGGCAGGAAGTTGCGGACGGAGTTGAGGATGGCGTAGTCGCCACAGCCCGGGCACCAGCGCACCTCCTGGTCGGAGGTGAAGTCCTTGGACTTCTGCGGCTCGTCGGTGGTGGGGACCCCGCTCAGCGCGGTCAGTCCCAGATCGGTTCCGACAAGCGAGCCGACAGCTTCGGTGGTGGTCATGAGTTCGCTCCTGCTGTACCCGCAATGGTGACCGCCGCGGCCCTGGCCAGCGACGCCTTCTCGTTCTCCCGGTCGGCCAGCGTGCCGGCCAGCGCGTCGTCGATGATCCCCTCGACCTCATCGGCCAGGAATGCCTGGCCGGTCACCTTGGTCACCGACTGGATATCGACCAGGTAGCGGCCGCGCAGCAGCAGCGCCAACTGGCCCAGGTTCATCTCCGGCAGCACCACCTTGGGGTAGCGCCGCAGCACCTCACCCAGGTTGGCCGGCAGCGGGTTGAGGTTGCGCAGGTGCGCCTGCGCAACCTTGACGCCGCCCCGCCGGACCCGCCGGCAGGCCTCGGCGATCGGGCCGTAGGAACTGCCCCAGCCCAGCATCAGCAGCTCGGCGTCCCCGGACGGGTCGTCGACGACCAGGTCGGGAACCTTGATGCCGTCGATCTTGGCCTGACGCAGCCGAACCATCAGATCGTGGTTGGCCGGCTCGTAGGAGATCGCCCCGGAGCCGTTGGCCTTTTCCAGGCCACCGATCCGGTGCTCCAGGCCCGGGGTGCCGGGGATGGCGAACTGCCGGGCCAGGGTCTCCGGGTCGCGCGCGTACGGCGCGAAGTCCTCGCCGGCCTTGGCCAGCTTCTGGTCGATGGGCTCCATCGCGGCAACGTCCGGGATACGCCACGGCTCGGAACCGTTGGCGATCGCGCCGTCGGACAGCAGCACCACCGGGGTGCGGTAGGTCACCGCGATCCGGACCGCCTCGATGGCCGCGTCGAAGCAGTCCGACGGCGTGCACGGCGCCACAACCGCCACCGGCGACTCACCGTTGCGTCCGTAGAGCGCCTGCATCAGGTCGGCCTGCTCGGTCTTGGTGGGCAGGCCGGTGGACGGGCCGCCGCGCTGGACGTTGATCAGCAGCAGCGGCAGCTCGGTCATCACCGCCAGGCCCAGCGCCTCGGCCTTGAGCGCCAAGCCGGGACCGGACGTGCTGGTGACGCCCAGTGCGCCGCCGTACGAGGCGCCGATCGCCGCACCGATGCCGGCGATCTCGTCCTCGGCCTGGAAGGTCAGCACGTTGAAGTTCTTGTACTTCGACAGCTCGTGCAGGATGTCCGAGGCCGGGGTGATCGGGTAGGTCCCCAGCACCACCTGGGTGTCGGCCAGCTGACCGGCGACGATCACGCCGTAGGCCATCGCGGTGTTGCCCGAGATCTGGCGGTACTCGCCTGCCGGCAGCTTGGCCGGGGCGATTTCGTAGGTGGTGCCGAACGCCTCGGTGGTCTCGCCGTAGTTCCAGCCCGCCTTCAGCGCCAGGACGTTGGCGTCGGCCACGTCGGGCTTCTTGGCGAACTTCTCGCGGATGAAGCGCTCGCTGCTCTCCAGCTCCCGGCCGTACATCCAGGACAGCAGGCCCAGGGCGAACATGTTCTTGGCCCGGGCGCCGTCTTTCTTGGTCGCGCCGATGGCCTCGACCGCGCCGAGCGTCAGGGAGGTCATCGCGACCGGGACCACGACGTAGTCGGAGAGTTCTTCGGTCTCCAGCGGGTTGGTCTCGTAGCCGATCTTGGCCAGGTTGCGCTTGGTGAACTCGTCGGAGTTGACGATCACCATGCCGCCGCGCGGCAGGTCCCCGATGTTGGCTTTCAGCGCCGCCGGGTTCATCGCCACCAAGACGTCGGGGCGGTCACCGGCGGTGAGGATGTCGAAGTCGGCAATCTGAATCTGAAACGACGACACACCCGGCAGGGTGCCCTGAGGTGCGCGGATCTCGGCCGGGTAGTTCGGCTGGGTGGCCAGGTCGTTTCCGAACAGAGCCGCCTCAGAGGTGAAGCGATCGCCGGTGAGCTGCATACCGTCGCCGGAGTCACCGGCGAAACGGATGACGACCTTTTCGAGTTTTTGGCGACCGGGTGCCGACCCGACTCCATTACCACTCGGCCCCACGGCCCCGCCTTCCATCACTGTCCACCCGGGCCGTCCAGCACGGCTGGCGCACCCACAAGTTTTTCTGTCACTGGCAGTACCGATTATTGCACCGCTCTTATAGACCATACGACGCCACACCGTGTCGAAATTCGGGTTACTCAGTGTTAAATGTCGATGTCACACCACGGTTCGCGGTCAACTTGAGCCAGAAATGTGGTTTTCATCACGTTCACTCGCACGCCAACTCTAAGAGAAGTCGGGTACTGGCGAGTAACTTTGTGCGGCGACGAGCGCCGCCCCCGGATCAGGCGGTCTTGTCGCGACGCTCGCCGCGGGATGCCTTACGCGGCACGATGGTCGGCAACACGTTGTCCTGCACCGTTTCCTTGGTCACGACGACCTTGGCGACGTCGTTGCGGCTCGGGATGTCGTACATCACCGGTAGCAAGACTTCTTCCATGATCGCCCGCAGTCCGCGCGCGCCGGTGCCGCGGTGAATGGCCTGGTCCGCGATGGCCTCCAGCGCGTCCTGGCTGAACTCCAACTCCACCCCGTCCATCTCGAACAGTCGGGTGTACTGCTTGACGAGCGCGTTCTTGGGCTCGGACAGGATCTTGACCAGCGACTCCATGTCGAGGTTGGTCACCGAGGCCACCACCGGCAACCGGCCGATGAACTCGGGGATCAGACCGAACTTGATCAGGTCCTCGGGCATGACCTCGGCGAAGTGGTCGGTGGTGTCGATCTCGGCTTTGGACCGAACCTCCGCACCAAAGCCCAAGCCTCGCTTACCAACCCGGTCCGAGACGATCTTCTCCAAACCGGCGAACGCACCGGCGACGATGAACAGCACGTTGGTGGTGTCGATCTGGATGAATTCCTGGTGCGGGTGCTTGCGACCGCCCTGCGGCGGAACCGAGGCCTGCGTGCCCTCCAGGATCTTCAGCAGCGCCTGCTGCACGCCCTCGCCGGAGACGTCGCGGGTGATCGACGGGTTTTCGCTCTTGCGGGCGATCTTGTCGACCTCGTCGATGTAGACGATGCCGGTCTCGGCGCGCTTGACGTCATAGTCGGCCGCTTGAATCAGCTTGAGCAGAATGTTCTCGACGTCCTCACCCACGTAACCCGCTTCGGTCAGCGCGGTGGCGTCGGCGATCGCGAACGGCACGTTGAGCATCTTGGCCAAGGTCTGGGCCAGGTAGGTCTTGCCGCAGCCGGTGGGCCCGAGCATCAAGATGTTGGACTTGGTCAGCTCAACCGGCTCACCGGAGCGCGAGTCGCGGCTCTTCTCGCCGGCCTGGATGCGCTTGTAGTGGTTGTAGACGGCCACCGCCAGCGTCCGCTTAGCCGTGTCCTGGCCGATGACGTAGCCCTCCAGGAACTCCCGGATCTCAGCAGGCTTGGGCAGTTCATCGAGCTTCACGTCGTCGGCGTCGGCCAACTCCTCTTCGATGATCTCGTTGCACAGGTCGATGCACTCATCGCAGATGTATACGCCTGGACCTGCGATGAGCTTCTTGACCTGCTTCTGGCTCTTGCCGCAGAACGAACACTTCAGCAGGTCCCCGCCGTCTCCGATGCGCGCCATAGTGCGTTAGGACCTACTTCCTGTTCGCCGTCTGTCGTCGGGGTGCCGGTGTCTGCTCCGACGCTACCCGTTCATTCCGGTGCGAGGCGACCGATAAGGCCGAATCGCGTCGTTGGTATTCATCACGGGCTCCGTCTGCCTGCCCCACGAAGATATAGCCCGAGCGCCAGAGCCGGCGTGTGACGCGCTGGCGTGGCGTGAGCGTTTCGGGGGCGTTACCCGGCTGTGAGACGGGCGGAGCCTTTCCAGCTCTAGAGTGGCAAACGTGGGGTTCGCCGTGCCCGACGATACCGTGCTGGTCGCCGATGGGGGGCTGGCGACGGAACTGGAAGCCCGCGGGGCCGACCTGTCCGACCCGCTGTGGTCTGCCCGGTTGCTCGTTGAGGCACCCCGCGACATCGCGTCCGTGCATGCGGCCTTCCTGACCGCCGGCGCACAGATCGCGACCACCGCCAGCTACCAGGCAAGCTTCGAGGGGTTTGCCGCCCGCGGGATCGATCGCCGGGCAGCCGCTGGGCTGTTGCGCCGCAGCGTGGACCTGGCCCGCCAGGCCGGCGGCGAGCGTGCGCACTGGGTTGCGGCGTCGGTCGGCCCGTACGGCGCCGCTCGCGCCGACGGCTCGGAATACCGCGGCCGGTACGGACTTTCGGTCGGCCAACTGTCTGTGTGGCACCGGCCCCGGTTCGAGATCCTGGCCGACGCCGGCGCCGATCTGCTCGCGCTGGAGACCGTGCCGGACCTCGATGAGGCAGCGGCACTGGTGGGTCTGGTCCGGGAGACGGATGTGCCGGCCTGGCTCAGTTACACGATCGATGGCGCGCAAACCCGTGCCGGACAGCCCCTTGCCGAGGCCTTCGCGGTGGCCGCCGGTGTGCCGCAGATCGTCGCCGTCGGAGTGAACTGCTGCGCCCCCGAAGACGTCCTGCCGGCGATCGATATCGCCCACCAGGTCACCGGCAAGCCGGTGATCGTGTACCCCAACAGCGGTGAGCGCTGGGACTCCGGGGAGTGGGTCGGACCGAAGCGGCTCTCGCCGGCGCTGGTGCCGCAATGGGTAGCCGCCGGAGCACGCATCGTGGGCGGTTGCTGCCGGGTCAGTCCGGCCGATATCACCGCGCTGGCGGCCGAAATACGCCGACCGGCCGTATTACGCCGAACGTGCACTCAGCGCGAAAATCCCAACGGAAATTCGCGCTGAATGCACGCTCGGTGTTGCAGAAATAGCTAGGCGGTCTGCGCCGACAGCTTCCGGTACTCCAGCACGGTGTCGATGATCCCGTACTCCTTGGCCTCGACCGCGGTGAGGATCTTGTCGCGGTCGGTGTCCTTTCGGACCTGCTCGGCGTCCTTGCCGGTGTGGCGGGCCAGGGTGGACTCCATCAGGGTCCGCATCCGCTCGATCTCGGCGGCCTGGATCTCCAGATCCGAGAACTGGCCCTGGATCACTCCGGACAGCGACGGCTGGTGGATCAGCACCCGGGCGTTGGGCAGCGCCATCCGCTTGCCGGGTGTGCCCGCCGCCAGCAGCACCGCCGCAGCCGACGCGGCCTGACCCAGGCACACGGTCTGGATGTCGGCCCGCACGTACTGCATGGTGTCGTAGATCGCCATCAGCGAGGTGAAGGAACCACCCGGGGAGTTGATGTACATGGTGATGTCGCGGTCGGGGTCCAGCGACTCGAGGACCAGCAACTGGGCCATGATGTCGTTGGCCGAGGCGTCGTCGACCTGGACACCCAGGAAGATGATCCGCTCCTCGAACAACTTGTTGTACGGGTTCGACTCCTTGACACCCCAGCTGGAGTGCTCCACGAACGACGGCAGGATGTAGCGCGCCTGCGGTGCGATGGCTCGCAAGGTTTCGGGGTTCATGATGCGGCTCCGTTGACGTGGGCGCTGGTGATGATGTGATCGACGAAGCCGTATTCCAGGGCTTCCTGGGCGGTGAACCAGCGGTCGCGGTCGGAGTCGGCCTCGATGCGCTCGATGGACTGCCCGGTGAACTCGGCGTTGAGCCGGAACATCTCCTTCTTGATGACCGCGAACTGCTCGGCCTGGATGGCGATGTCGGCGGCGCTGCCGGTCACCCCGCCCAACGGCTGGTGCATCAGGATCCGGGCGTGCGGCAGGGCGTAACGCTTGCCCTTGGTGCCCGCCGCGAGCAGGAACTCGCCCATTGAGGCGGCCATGCCCATGGCGTAGGTGGCGACGTCACAGGGCGCCAGGACCATGGTGTCGTAGATCGCCATGCCCGCGCTGATCGAACCGCCCGGCGAGTTGATGTAGAGCGAGATGTCCTTGGTCGGATCCTCGGCGGCCAACAGCAGGATCTGGGCGCACAGCCGGTTGGCGATGTCGTCGTCCACCTGCGACCCCAGGAAGATGATGCGTTCTCGCAGTAGCCGCTCGTATACCGAGTCGACGAGATTCAGTCCGGGCTGGCTCACAGTGGGATACCTGCTTTCTCGAGATTCATATGCACCGACCCTAACCAACCGGGACGGCTCAGGGCGGTCCGAACCGGCTTAGTTCGCTTACAGCGTCACTCGTCGGATGCTGCCTCGGCCGCAACGGCCTCAACCGCGTCGTCGCCTTCCTCGGCTTCCTCGGCGGCGGCCAACGCTTCGGCGGCCGCGTCGGCGGCTTCGCCGCCCTCATCCGAGTCGGTTCCGAAGAACTCGGCGGTGTCGATCGCGTTGCCCGCGGTGTCGCTGACCTCAGCCGCACGCACCGCCGCGGCCAGCGCCATGCCGCGGCGCACGTCGGCGAAGACCGCCGGCAGCTGGTTGTTCTGCTGCAGGAACTGCACCAGCTGCTGCGGCGGGATGCCGTACTGACGTGCCATCAGCACCAGGTGCTGGGTGAGGTCGTTCTGGCCTACCTGGATCTCGAGCTTGTCGCCGAGCGCGTCGAGCAGCAGCTGAGTCTTCACCGACTTCTCGGCCTCGCTGCGGGTCTCGGCGTCGAACTCGGCGCGCGAGGAGCCCTTCTCGGCCAGCGACTCGGCGAACTTGTTCTCGTCGTGGTCAAGACCATGCAGGGCGTTGTGCAGGGCGTTGTCAATGTGCGCCTGCACCACAGCCTCGGGCAGCGGCATCTCTACCTGCTCGACCAGAGTCTCCAGCGTCACCTCGCGGACCTTCTCGGCCTGCTGGATGCGCTTGGTCCGGCTCACCTGCTCGATGAGGTTCTCGCGGAGTTCGCCGATGGTGTCGTATTCGCTGGCCAGCTGCGCGAATTCGTCGTCGGCCTCCGGCAGCTCACGCTCCTTGACCGACTGAACCGTGACGGTGACCTCAGCGTCTTTACCGGCCTGCGGGCCGGCCGCGAGCTTGGTGGTGAAGGACTTGCTCTCACCGGCCGACAGCCCCACGATGGCGTCGTCGAGGCCCTCGATGAGCTGGCCCGATCCGACCTCGTGCGACAGCCCCTCGGTGGCAGCGCCTTCAACCGTCTCGCCGTCGACGGTGGCGTCCAGGTCGATCGAGACGAAGTCGCCCTTGGCGGCCGGGCGATCGACACCGGTCAGGGTGCCGAACCGGGCGCGCAGCGAGTCGAGCTCGGCGTCGACCTCGTCATCGTTGACCTCGATGGGGTCCACGGTGATCTTGAGCTGCTCCAGGTCAGGCAGCGTGATCTCCGGACGCACGTCGACCTCGGCGGTGAAGGTGATGTTCTCACCGTCGTCGAGCTTGGTGACCTCGATGTCGGGCTGACCCAGCGGCTTGAGGTCCGAGCTCGTGACCGCCTCGGTGTAGCGACTCGGCAACGCCTCGTTGACCACCTGCTGCAACACGGCGGCACGACCGAAGCGGGCCTCGATGAGCTTGGCCGGAGCCTTGCCCGGCCGGAAGCCCGGCACCCGCACCTGCTGCGCCAACTGCTTGTAGGTCCGCTCGAAGTCCGGCTTAAGCTCGGTGAACGGCACCTCAACGTTGATGCGAACCCGGGTCGGGGTCAGCTGCTCGACGGTGCTCTTCACGGGTGTACTCCTCGATATCGTTGACATGGTCGGTCGTGCCGGTGCGGCGCGCGCTGCTGGTCGGGGTGACAGGATTTGAACCTGCGGCCTTCCGCTCCCAAAGCGGATGCGCTACCAAGCTGCGCTACACCCCGCACTGACCAGGCGATCCTACGGCCCGGCATAACGGTAATCACAATGACCTGCTGCCAACGCCCCACGAAGCCACCGCGACGGGGCAATTGGATTTCGGGTCCGCCACGCCGGTACAGTCTCGCTCTAGCTGTTCATGCGGGCGTAGCTCAATGGTAGAGCCCTAGTCTTCCAAACTAGCTACGCGGGTTCGATTCCCGTCGCCCGCTCCACAAGGACCGACCTGGGATCCGCCGACCTGCGGTTCGGCGGCCTCCGGCGTGGCCCTCCCCCAGCCCCGGGGGCTTGCTGTACTCGCGCGCCGCCGCGGACTTATCCTTCCAAGCAAGCTACGCGGGTCCGATCGCCCCGTCGCCCCCGCGGCAGGGGATTCTCCCTAGCAGGAAGGCACGCCATGGGCGGCACACGGCACGTCCAAATCCATGGGACGTGCTCCCCGCGCTTTGCGAAGGTGCGGTACGAATTCGAGCGCAACTTCACCGAGCGCGACGAACTCGGCGCGGCCGTCGCCGCCTATGTCGACGGCGAGCTCGTCGTCAATCTGTGGGCCGGCTCCGCCGACGTCGAGGGCCAGCGGCCCTGGCAGGAAGACACCCTGAGCACCGTGCTGTCCGGCAGCAAGGGCCTGACCAGCACCTGCGTGCACCGGCTCGCCGATGCCGGGGAACTGGACCTGCGGGTGCCGGTGGCCCACTACTGGCCGGCGTTCGGCCAGGCCGGCAAGGGCGAGATCTCACTGGCGATGGTGCTGGCGCACCGTTCCGGGGCGATCGGACCGCGTGAACCCATGCACTGGCGCGACGTCACCGACTGGGATCTGGTCTGCGAGCGGTTGGCCGCCGCCGAACCCTGGTGGCGTCCCGGCACCGCGCAGGGCTACCACATGACCACTTACGGCTTCATCATCGGCGAGGTGGTGCGGCGGGTGACCGGATTGACGGTGAGCCAGTACCTGCGCACCGAGGTCGCCGGACCGCTGGGCGCCGAGGTGCACATCGGGGTGCCGGCCGAGCAGCAGCCCTACCGCTGTGCCGACCCGGTGGGCAAGCCGACGATCCGGGAGATGCTGTCCTCGGCCGGCGCACCGAAGCGCCCGACCTCGTTGGACGACCACCCCAAGGCGGGACTGGCGGTGGCGATGGGATTCGCTCCCGACGACGAGATCGCCACCAACGACCTGACGCTCTGGCGTCAGCTGGAGTTTCCCGGCACCAACGCCCAGGTCTCTGCCCTGGGCATGGCCACGTTCTACAACGCACTGGTGCAGGAGAAGCTGCTCAGCCGGCCCGCCATGGACCGTCTGCGGGTACTGCAGGGCGGCACCGAAACCGACCTGGTGCTCGGCCCCCGAGTCGCCGAGCACGGGTGGGGCATGGGCTACATGCTCAACGCCCAAGGCGTCAATGGACCCAATCGGCGGATCTTCGGTCACGGCGGCCTCGGCGGGTCGTTCGCGTTCGCCGATCTGGAGCACCGGATTGGCTACGGCTACGTGATGAACCGGTTCGACCACACCCAGGCCAATGCCGACCCGCGCAGCGTGGTGCTCTCCAACGAGATCTACCGGGCACTCGGGGTGCCGCTTCGGCCCCGACGCGAGGGGATCTACGACGACTAACGGAACATCCGTACCGTACGTCCGGGGACTTGACGACCGAAACCCACCACACCTGGCCCAACTACCCGCATGGTGCGCCAGGACCGCTGCACGGGCATATCACCCGTTCCCCATTCCTGCCAACACAGTTCGTTGGGTCGAATGCCGGTGCTGGTCGCGGTGTATCGGCCGGCGGAGGCGCGCTCGCCTTCTCTGCGCACATGAGATGTGCAATCAGACTGCGCGAGGATCTGGCCATACAGTCCTCATACGGCCCGGCCTGAGCCTGCGGCGCTAGTACGACGGTGAGCGCTGCCACTGCAGCCAAGCCCAAAGTGCCATAGATTTTTCGCATCCCTTAACGAGTCTCCTTTTGGCTGCCTAGCTGGTGCGCCCACCCACGGCTTGCGTCTCGTTCACACTACCCATTTACGTCGACCAATGTGCGATTTTATGCACTTTTAGTCGTTTTTGTCGCCTTCGGGCCCCGCAATCCCGGGTTCAAGTCCCGTCATCGGCTCCGCGTTCGTCCAGAGGCGCTAGCCCGATCAGCCAGGGCGGTGGTCCGCCTAGCCCGACTGACAGGACGGACACCAGAACACATTGCGGCCCTCAAGTTCAGCGGTCCGCACGGCAGTCCCGCACACCCGGCACGGGTCGCCGGCGCGGCGGTAGACGTAGGTGCGAGGCTTGCCGGCCGCGTACGCCGGTGCGCCGTGGTCATCCTCGGGCCGGACGACGACGATGCTGCCGCGACGCAGCCCGACCTTCATCAGCGCCACCAAGTCGGCCCAGATCTCGGCGAAGTCCGCTTCGCCGATCTGCACACCGGGCCGGTAGGGGTCGATCCGGTGCCGGAACAGCACCTCGCTGCGGTAGACGTTGCCGACCCCGGCCAGCACCGACTGGTCCATCAGCAACGCAGCAATAGTCTTGCGGGACTTGGCAATTCGCTTGAAAGCAAGCGACGGATCGGCGTCACCGCGCAGCGGGTCGGGTCCCAGCCGCGCGATCACGTCGGCGACTTGGGCCTCGTCGACCACCTCGCATGCGGCCGGACCACGCAGATCGGTGCCGTAATCGGCGCCCACCATCCGCATCCGCACCTGGCCGACCGGTTCGGGCAGGCCGCCTTCAGAAAGGTCGAACTCGGTGAAGTGGCCGTAGATCCCCAGGTGCACATGCACGATCGGCCCGCGCCCGTAGTGGTGGAACAGGTGCTTGCCCCACGCCTCGGCACGCAGCAGGGGCTGCCCGTCGACTACGGCGGCGCCGGATTCGAAGCGACCCTGCGGGCTGGACACCGCGACCGGCGCCCCGGCGAAGCGGCGCTGATGGAGCCGGGCCAGCCGGTGCAGGATGTGCCCCTCCGGCATGTCAGACCAGTCTGTGCCGACGTCAGGCGGGCGCGCCGGGCACCGGTGGTGCCTCGTGGGTGCGCTCGTAGGCAGCCAGGATGTCGATGCGCCGCTGGTGGCGTTCGGCCTCCGACCACGGGGTGCTCAAGAACGCGTCGACGATGGCGAGCGCTTCAGCGGTGGTGTGCATCCGGCCGCCGATGCCGATCAGCTGGGCGTTGTTGTGTTCCCGGGCCAGCTGCGCGGTTTCGGTGCTCCAGGCCAGGGCACACCGCGCCCCCGGCACCTTGTTGGCGGCGATCTGTTCGCCGTTGCCAGACCCGCCGATCACGATGCCGAGGCTCTCGGGGTCGGCCACCGTGCGGGCCGCCGCCGCGATGCAGAACGCTGGGTAGTCGTCCTCGGCGTCGTAGCTGAAGGCCCCGCAGTCGACCGGCTCATGACCGGCCTTCTTCAGGTGCTCGACGATCGTTTCTTTGAGTTCGTAGCCGGCGTGGTCGCAGCCGAGGTAGACGCGCATGGCGTCATTGTCTCAGACCCGGTCTGCTCCCCCGCCAGCCGTCAGTCGAACTCCGGTGCCTCGCCGCGAGTGCGCTTGAGCTCCCAGAAGTGCGGGTAGGACGCGAAGGTCACCGACGCGTCCCACAGCTCGCCCGCCTGCTCGCCGCGGGGAATGCGGGACAGCACCGGCCCGAAGAACGCCACTCCGTTGACGTGGATGGTCGGAGTCCCGACGTCCTTGCCGACGGCGTCCATCCCGGCGTGATGGCTCGCGCGCAGCGCCTCGTCGTAGGCGTCGCTGGTGGCGGCGTCGGCCAGCTCGGCCGGCAGGCCCACCTCGGCCAGCGCACCGGCGATGACGTCCGGGAAGTCCTTGTTGTTCTGATTGTGGATCCGGGTTCCCAGCGCGGTGTACAGCGGCCGCAGGATCTCGTTACCGCGCAACTGTTCGGCGGCGATCGCCACCCGCACCGGGCCCCACGCGTGCTTGAGGCCCTCACGGTACTGCTCGGGAAGGTCGGCGCGCCCCTCGTTGAGGACGGCCAAACTCATCACGTGGAAGCTGACGTCGATGTCGCGGACCTTCTCGACCTCCAGGATCCACCGGGAGGTGATCCAGCACCACGGGCACAACGGGTCGAACCAGAGCTCGGCGTGCGATCTTTGAGCGGGCATGGCAGGGTCCTCTCGATTACGGACGGTCACTGTCGAAACACAACCATGCCGGGCGGACTGATGTTCCCATTCGGCGGACCGCGCCTGGCCGCGAATCCCTGGTGGCGCGGGTCGAAATACCAGGGAAATCCCTTATAGCGCCCCTTGTAGCCGGCGGCTTAGCGTCACAGGTGACCAGCTCAGCGACGGAGGCAAGCGATGAAAATCACTCGAACCCTGCCGATAGTGTGCGCCGCATTCGGTGCAGCCGGACTGTTCCTGACCGCGAGCGCTCAGGCCGATCCGGGACCCGACGGCACCTATCGTGTCGCATGGCCCACCGAAAACCGTTTCGACACCTGGACGTTCACCTCCACCTGCGCCACGGAGGGCTGCACTGCGACCCGCAACGACGGCGCCGTGTTCACCTTGACCAACGGCAGGTGGGTTCATCCCAGCAGCGGTCACGGAGCCTGCGGCGACGCGGTTCGCAGCGAGTACTCCATTGACGCAGGATTCAACCTGGGCACGATGAAGGTGTTCTGGGAAGGCCAATGCGGCAACCACGACGTGGACACCTACCCGTTCGCTCTGACCCGCGCCTGACCGCTGCTCGACGCCGCAGAGCGCCACGGGACAACTATGCCCACCGCGCGGTTACAGGCTCAGGGCCAGCAGCACGACCGCAACCGCCGGGAACGCACCCTGAATGACGGCGGCGCGGGCCTTGTCGGGCGACGACGCCACCAGAACCAGCGCCGCGGCCAGCATGGACCCCACGCCGGCGAAGATCAGCGCATGCCCAACGGTGATGTGGTCCAACGAGAACGCGGCGATACCGACCACCGTGACGATGGCCAGGAACAGGTTGTAGAAACCTTGATTGAAGGCCAGCGTCTTGGTGGTTTCGGCTTCGGCGACGGTGGTGCCGAAGAGGGCCCGAGTGCGCGGTGAGGTCCAACTCAGCGACTCGAGCGCAAAGATGTAGACGTGCAACACCGCGGCCAGCGCGGCGAAGGTCAGACCGGCCATGTGCATGGCCTCATTAAACTCGGTCCGGAGCCCGCCCGCACGGTCCTGCGGCTACTGTTGGCGGGCGTGGCACTTCCTAACCTCACCCGCGACCAAGCCGCCGAACGGGCCGCTTCGGTCACCGTCGTCAACTACCGGATCGCCCTGGACCTGACCGATGGCAGCGGCAACCCGGGCGAGCGCACATTCCGCTCCACCACCGTCGTCACCTTCGACGCGCTGGCCGGCAGCGACACCGTCATCGACATCGCCGCCGAGACGATCCACAGCGCCACCCTCAACGGCCACCCGCTCGATGTCTCGGCCTACGACGAGTCGGTCGGCATCGCGCTGAGCGGCCTGGCCAAGCACAACACCGTCGAGATCGACGCGCAGTGCTACTACTCCAACACCGGGGAGGGCCTGCATCGCTTCGTCGACCCGGTCGACGACGAGGTGTACCTGTACTCGCAGTTCGAAACCGCCGACGCCAAGCGGATGTTCGCCTGCTTCGACCAGCCCGACCTCAAGGCCAGCTTCGACATCACCGTCACCGCGCCGTCGCACTGGCAGGTGATCTCCAACGGCGCCACGAGTTCCGTGCGCGACGGCGTGCACACCTTCAAGACCACACCCAAGATGAGTACCTATCTGGTTGCGCTGATCGCCGGGCCCTATGCGCGTTGGGACGACGTCTATCGCGACGAGCACGGCGAGATTCCGCTGGGCCTGTTCTGCCGGGCATCGCTGGCCCAGCACATGGACGCCGAGCGGCTCTTCACCGAGACCAAGCAAGGATTCGGCTTCTACCACAACAACTTCGGCGTGCCCTATGCCTTCGGCAAGTACGACCAGCTGTTCGTGCCGGAGTTCAACGCCGGCGCCATGGAGAACGCCGGAGCGGTGACGTTCCTGGAGGACTACGTCTTTCGCAGCAAGGTGACCCGGGCGTCTTATGAGCGGCGCGCCGAGACCGTGCTGCACGAGATGGCACACATGTGGTTCGGCGACCTGGTCACCATGCGCTGGTGGGACGACCTGTGGCTTAACGAGTCATTCGCGACGTTCGCCTCGGTGCTGTGCCAAAGCGAGGCAACCGAATACACCAGCGCCTGGACCACCTTCGCGAACGCGGAGAAGTCCTGGGCTTATCGCCAAGACCAGCTGCCGTCGACGCACCCGATAGCCGCCGACATCCCTGACCTGGCCGCCGTGGAGGTCAACTTCGACGGGATCACCTACGCCAAAGGCGCTTCGGTGCTCAAGCAGTTGGTGGCCTATGTCGGTCTGGAGCACTTCCTGGCGGGCCTGCGCGACTACTTCGCCGCGCACGCCTTCGACAACGCCACCTTTGACGACCTGCTCGCGGCGCTGGAGAAGGCGTCCGGCCGGGATCTGTCCGACTGGGGCCGGCAGTGGCTGAAGACCACCGGACTGAACACCCTGCGGGCGGACTTCGATACTGAAGACAATGGCGGCGGAACCGTTTTCACCCGATTCGCGGTGACGCAGGGCGGCGCTGCCCCGGGTGCCGGTGAGACGCGGGTGCACCGGTTGGCCATCGGCATCTACGACGACGACCCGGCCGGTTCCGGCCGGTTGGTGCGGGTGCACCGCGAGGAGCTGGACATCGAGGGGCCCAGCACGGAAGTGCCCGGCTTGGTCGGAGTTTCGCGCGGCAAGCTGATCCTGGTCAATGACGACGACCTGACCTACTGCGCGCTGCGGCTGGACCCGGAGTCACTGGCCGCCGCGACGGAGCGCATCGCCGATATCGCCGAGCCGTTGCCGCGGACCCTGGTGTGGTCGGCGGCCTGGGAGATGACGCGCGAGGCTGAGATGCGCGCCCGGGACTTCGTGGCACTGGTGCAGCGCGGCATCGGCGCCGAGACCGAGGTCGGCGTCGCTTCGCGGCTGCTGCTGCAGGCGCAGACCGCGCTGGGGTTCTACGCCGAGCCGGGCTGGGCCGCAGAGCAGGGTTGGCCGGCTTTCGCCGACCGGCTGCTGGAGCTGGCCCGCGAGGCCGATCCCGGCTCCGATCACCAGCTGGCGTATCTCAACGCGCTGTGCACCTCGGTGCTCGCCGAACGGCACATCACGGTGCTGGCCGCGCTGCTGGACGCCGACCCGGCCGTCCAGGGGCTGGCCGGGTTGGCCGTCGACACCGACCTGCGCTGGCGGATCGTGGTGGCGCTGGCCCGCGGCGGTGCGCTGGACGCTGCGGCGATCGACGCGGAGATCCGGCGCGACCCCACCGCGGCCGGCCAACGCCAAGGCGCTCAGGCGTCGGCGGCCCGACCGCAGCCCGCCGTCAAGGAAGCGGCCTGGCAGCAGGTGATCGAGGACGACACGTTGGCCAACATCACCGGTCGCGCGATCATCGGCGGGATCGTGCAGCCCGGCCAGGGTGAGCTGTTGGCGCCGTTCACCGCGCGCTACTTTCAGGCGATCTCCGGGGTGTGGGAGCGGCGTTCCAGCGAGGTGGCGCAGACCGTGGTGATCGGCCTGTACCCCGGGTGGGATGTCAGCCAGGCCGGGTTGGACGCCGCCGACGCGTTCCTGGCCGACCCTTCGGTCCCGCCGGCGCTGCGGCGGTTGGTCACCGAGGGCCGGGCCGGGGTGGAGCGGTCGCTGCGGGCGCGCACCTTTGATACCGCTTGATCAGCGGTATCCTCCGTCGCTGAGCCCGGCGTCCTTCTCGAAACTGTTGACACCGCCGAAGATTCGCGCCCTCGCCTCCTCGGCGAGGTAACGCGCGGGCATCCGCACCGGTCCCAGCGCAGCCCACTGCTGGGCGTGGATCTCCTCGTGGTGGAGCAGCGCGTCCAGGCTCGGTCCACCAGGGCCGAGCCGCCCTGATTCGACGATCTCGCGCAGCCGCCCGGCGGGATCGAAGACTTGCTCGGTGTTGACCAGGAACAGATCACCCCACATGGTGCCACCGCGGTGGCTGAACGAACCGTGAATGCGGTTGCCGCCCACCACCATCAGCACGCCGTTGGGGGTGGCGGCCACGCAGCCGCCGGTGTTGCAGATGCCTCGGACCACCGCATAGCTCCAGCGGTTCGCCCGCTGACGGTCAATGATCCGCCGCAGCTCGGCGGCACCGTACGGCGTCTCGGAAAAGTCACTGCGCGCACCGCCCCGGCCGTAACCGGTGCCTGCATTGAGCAGGTAGGTCAGCAGCACCGCGCGCCGCACGGCATCGCCGCCGGCTGTCCGGGGAATGATGAAGAAGCTCTTACCATCCGGGTCGGTGATCTGCTCCATCACGTCCAGAGCCCGGAAGCTGTCCCGCGTAAGGCCCTGCTCGCGCACGATTTCGGTCACCGCCCGCGGTCCGACAGCGCGCCGGTCGAGGTTCGCCAGCCACGCCCGGTGCGCTGGAGAGGGTGCAGCCAGAGCCTGGGCGGAAACGACCTCCGGTCCTGCGTGTGGACCGGGGAGGTTCACGCTTGCGACCAAGGGATCGTCCGGTGGTACAGCCAGCGGCTAGGCCGGAGAGATGCCGGCGCTGATCACCTGCACCGCGCTGACCAGACCGTCGATCAGGTTGCCGTCGCGGAACGCCGCAGCCGCCGCGGCCACACCCTGCGGTGCGGCAACCGGGGCGATCCGGCCGGCCACGCCCGCGCCGTAGACCACCTCGATGGCCTTCTGGTCCGGCGAGACCGCGATCAAGACGGCGTCGTTGGGGGTGGGCACCTTCGCCAGGATCTCGCGGGCCCGCGCGGCGGTGTCAGCACCCAGGTCGCCGATGTAGGTGGCGAACCGGGACTGGGTGGCGCGCGACGCGTAGGTCAGGGCGTCATCGAGAGCCACCAGTTCCTTGACCGGGAACGGGTAGTGCAACGACGCCTCGCCGGGCTCGGTAACCCCGGAAACCCGGCCGCTGTTGGTGACCACAAAGCCGTACGGCAGGTCAGCCGGATCGATCGTTACGACTTCACCAGTTGCCACTGGCTCCACCCCCCACGCTGAACTCGGAATTGCCGTGGCCGTGTCCACCAACGGCCTCGTCGGTCGCCGCCCAGAGGATCGGCGGGTGTGTCCACCGCTCCGACATCTGATAGATGGCCGCGCGCGGCCCCTTCTGCGTCAGGGTCCGGGCGGCCAGCAGCGCGAACATTGCCGCCGGGATGCCAATGAAGATGCCGAGGGTTTCCAACATGCTCACGCCGTAGACGGTATCCCACCGCTCATCCAGCGGTGCGGGAACCCGGCCCGACGGTGCGCCGCGCCGGGGCGGACACCCGAACGTCGGCCCGCCGGGACTGGCTAGCACCTGCTGAACGGGCACCGATTATGGTGGCGCCATACCCTGCCGCAGACGTTGCTCGAGGTCCAGGGGCTGCGCCGTCGTTCCGGAAAGGCGATAGTCATGGTTCTTGCTGCCGCGGTCCAATTGGAGGCGGTACTCGGCGACGTTCCGGCCAACCTCGCCGCCTGTGAACGGCTGGCCGACGAGGCGGGCCGCGCCGGCGCCAGAATCATCGCCCTGCCGGAGTTCTTCACCACCGGTATCGGATTCGAGCCGGCGCTGGCTTCGGCGGCCTTACCGCCCGGCGGCGCGGCCACCGAACTGCTCACCGCGCTGGCTCGCCGGCACCGCGCGCTGGTCGGTGGGTCCTTCCTGTGTCGCGACACCGACGGCCACGTCCGCAACGCCTATCTGCTCGCAGGTCCCGACGGCGGTTCAGCGAGGCCCGACGAAGGAGAGCCGAAGCTGGGACCGCCGCTTGAACCGGGCGTGGTGGGCCGCCACGACAAGGACCTGCCCACCATGTGGGAGAACGCGTTCTACACCACCGGCGACGACGACGGGGTGATCGCGGCAGGCGAATACACGGTCGGGGCGGCGGTGTGCTGGGAGTTGATGCGCACTCAGACGGTGCGCCGGCTGCGCGGCCGGGTGGACCTGGTGATGACCGGCTCGGGCTGGTGGTCGATTCCGCGCTGGTCGCCCCACGCCCTGTTCGACCGTCTCGAACGCACCAACGCCGCCACCGCGCGCCAGGCTGCGGCGTCGTTCGCCCAGTACGTCGGCGCACCGGTGGTGCATGCCGCCCACGCCGGGGCATTGACCTGCGCGATGCCGTGGCTGCCGCTTCGCTACCACGGCCATTTCGAAGGCGCCACGCTGATCGCCGACGCCGACGGCACCGTCATCGCGGAACGGCGCGCCGATCAAGGCGAAGGGATCGTCCTCGCAGAGATCACGCCCGGTCGGCGGCCGGCTCGACTCGCGCCGCCCGCTGGCTTCTGGCTGCACCGCCGCGGGACGCTGCCCACCGCGGTGTGGCACTACCAACGCTGGCACGGGCGACGCTGGTACCGGCACAACGTCGCACAGAACGTCTGAGGAGGCACCATCATGGATTGGACCGGCGCGGCACTGCGCACCGACACGCTGATCACCCTGCTGGCGGCAGGCCTGATCTTCCTGCTCGCCCTGGGACTGGGCGTCTGGAAATACCAGCAGATGGCCACCCGGCCGGAGCGCCACGCCCATCCCTACGTCGACATCGCCCACCGTGCCGCATTGCTGTATTCCTTCGCCACGCTGCTGTTGGCGGTGTTCGTCGAGCTCAGCGCCTGGCCGACGTGGGTGAATCTGACTGCCGCCATGGTGGTCGTGTTCTACTTCCTGGCCGCCATCGTCAGCTACATCGTGCACGGCGCCCTGCAGGACACCACCAACCAGTTCGAGCACCCCTCTGCGGGACTGCACGTGTCGATGGTGCTGCTCATCGTCGGTGAGATGGGCGGGTTTGGCGTGCTGCTCGCCGGGTTCCTCGCCGGTTGGCTCGGTCACGGCTAGCGCTCAGGCGGCGCCTTCACCGAGGTAGCGCATCCACACCGGATCGAGATCGTGAATCACCGCCAGCAGCCGCCAATGCTGGCCCTTGGGCGAGGTGGGCACCAACCGCAGCGTCCAGCCGATCTCGGCCAGTAATCGGTCCGCCTTGCGGTGATTGCAGGTCGAGCAGGCGGCTACACAGTTCTCCCAGGAGTGGTCGCCGCCACGACTGCGCGGCACCACGTGGTCCACGGTGTCGGCCTTGCCGCCGCAGTAGGCGCAGCTGTGCTGGTCGCGGTGCATCAGCGCAGCCCGGGTCAACGGGATCCGGGCGCGGTAGGGCACTCGAACGTAATTCCGCAGCCGGATCACCGACGGCACCGGCACCGACCGGGTCGCCGAGTGGATCACCGGGCCGGCCGGATCGTCGTGCACGATGTCGGCTTTACCGCAGATCAGCATGACCACGGCACGCCGCAGCGAAAGCGCCGTCAACGGCTCGAAGGTGGAGTTCAGCAGCAATACCCGCCGACGGGTCCAGATGGATGCGGCTTCGTTGCTGGTCCCAGAACCGGTGACACCGCCGGCTGTGGCGACCGAATGCAGGCATGGGGCGGTGGCAAGCCCGCTCAGGCTCGCCGGTGGGGCACCGGGGGTGCGGTGGCCCCGACGTTTCATATCCGGTCTTGCAGCCGGTTTATGTGTCGCACCATTGACCTCCGCCGAACAGTTCACCATGATTCGGTGCTGGTCGCACGCCTATTTGCTGTGTGTTCACCGGCAGTCACCGGCGATGCCCCACAATGGGGGGCGATGCAGCCGATAGAAGAACCCTCGTTTTATGACGCCGTCGGCGGCGCGGAGACGTTTAACGCCATCGTGTCGCGGTTTTATCAACTGGTCGCCCAGGATCCGATCCTGCGCCCGATGTATCCCGCCGACGACATGGCCGGCGCCGAGGACCGGTTGCGAATGTTCCTCGAGCAGTACTGGGGCGGGCCGCGCACCTACACCGAGCGTCGTGGGCACCCGCGACTGCGGATGCGCCATATCCCCTACCGGATCGGCCCGATGCAGCGCGATGCGTGGCTGCGCTGCATGACGACGGCCATCAGCGAGATCGACAGCGACACCCTCGACGATGCACACCGCGGCGAACTGCTGCAGTATCTGCATTCGGCGGCGGACTTCCTGGTCAACGCGCCGATCTGATGAGTCCGGCCACACGCCCTGCGGGGCAGCCATGGTGGACGAACAGCACCTTCTACCAGGTGTATCCCCGCTCGTTCGCCGACAGCAACTCCGACGGAGTCGGCGATCTCGACGGGGTGACCGCACACCTGGACTACTTGCACTGGCTGGGGGTCGAGGCGCTGTGGCTCAACCCGGTGACGGTGTCGCCGATGGCCGACCACGGCTACGACGTGGCGAATCCGCGTGACATCGATCCACTGTTCGGCGACCTCGCAGCACTGGATCGGCTGGTGGCCGCCGCGCACGGGCGGGGAATCAAGCTGACGATGGACCTGGTGCCCAACCACACCAGCTCGGCGCACCCCTGGTTCGTCGAGGCATTGGCCGCCAAGCCGGGCAGTCCCGCGCGTGACCGCTACTTCTTCCGTGACGGGCGCGGAATCGACGGCCAGTTGCCGCCCAACAACTGGGTGTCGGTGTTCGGCGGCCCGGCCTGGACGCGGGTCACCGAACCCGACGGCCCCGGCCAGTGGTACCTGCATCTGTTCGATGTGTCACAGCCGGATCTGAACTGGGACAACCCGGAGGTCTTCGCCGATTTCGAGCGCACCCTGCGGTTCTGGCTGGACCGCGGCGTGGACGGCTTCCGCATCGATGTCTCCCACGGCATGGCCAAGCCGGCCGGTCTACCGGACATGCCGGTCACCGATGTGAAGCTGCTGGCCCATCAGGACGACGACCCGCGATTCAATCGGCCCGGCGTCCACGCGATTCACCGGGCGATTCGGCGGGTCTTCGACGACTACCCGGACGCGGTGAGCGTCGGTGAGGTCTGGGTTCACGACAACGATCAGTTCGCCGAGTACCTACGGCCCGACGAACTGCACCTGGCCTTCAACTTCCGGCTGTTGCAAGCCGACTTCGATGCAACTCAGATCCGCGGTGCGATCGACAATTCGCTGGCCGCGGTGGCGTTGGTGGGCGCCAGCGCCACCTGGGCGCTGGAGAATCACGACGTCGAGCGGGCGGTCACCCGCTACGGTGGCGGGGCCTTGGGCCTGGACCGGGCGCGGGCCATGGCCCTGGTCTTGTTGGCGTTGCCGGGCGCGGTGTTCGTCTATAACGGCCAGGAGCTGGGCCTGCCCAACGTCGAACTGCCCGATTCGGCCCTGCAGGACCCGGTGTGGGAGCGCTCCGGGCACACTGAACGCGGCCGCGACGGCTGCCGGGTGCCGCTGCCCTGGTCCGGCGAGACACCGGCTTTCGGATTCTCCGACAACCCCGACACCTGGCTGCCGATGCCGCCGGACTGGGCGGCGCTGACCGTCGAGCGTCAGCGTAGCGATCGCGCCTCGACGCTGTCGCTGTACCGGCAGGCCCTCGCCACCCGCAGGCGCAGGCCCGAACTCACCGGATCGCAGATCGATTGGCTGGACGCACCACCAGGAATGCTGGTCTTCCGACGCGGCGGACTGGTATGCGCGCTGAATGCCGGCGACCGCCCGGTGGATCTTCCCGAAGGACAGCTGATCCTGGCCAGCGCGCCGGCGACCGGCGGTGTCTTGCCGCCCGACAGCGCCGCGTGGCTGGCCTAAGCGGAAAGTCTGGTCAGCTGAGAACGCTTGTGGCGCCGACGAATTCGACGACCACGTCCGCGAACCGGTCCGGCTGGTCGATCATGCTTCGCGCACGCATGCACAGTGATGCCTGCTGCCGCTCAGCGGATGAACTTCTCCAGGTAGGCGCGGTGGTCCGCCGACAGCCGCACCAGCTTCTGCTCGTCGATGCTGAAGGTAGCCAACTGCGTCTCGGCGATCACGGCCGGCCGGGAATCCGGGGCCGCGTGCACCGAGCGCACCTCGTAGCCGATGGTGAAGTCCACCGTGCGCAGCCGCGACACCCACATGGTCACCTGCAGCGGTGAGTCCGTCAGCCGCAGCTGCCCCTTGTAGGCAACCTTGACCTCGGCGATCAGCAGCCCGACGCTGGTGATGTCGACCGCGAACGCCGGCGACAGGAACGGCACCCGCGCCTCTTCAAGCATGGTCACCATGGTCGCGTGGTTCACGTGCTGATACATGTCGATGTCCGACCAGCGCACCGGAACCGCTGCCACAAAGCCCACCGGCGCCCCGGTGGATTCGCCTGCCGGACTCACGAAGCCGCGCCGCGTGTCATGCTGCGGATCTGGCGTGCCGCCACCGACAGGGTTGCCAGATCCCGCTGGCCGGATTCGTAGATCTGGGCCAGCGTGCGCCGCGCCCGCTCCACGCGTGAGGCGTTGGTCGATTCCCATTCGGTGATTTTCTGCATCCCGTCCTCGTCCGGTTCCCCGACCGCCAGCACGTCCAGGCACAGCGACCGCACCGAATTGTAGATGTCGTCGCGGATAGCCAACCGCGCCAAGGCGTGCCAGCGGTCATCGCGCGGCAATTGGGCGACCGCCGTCAGCAGGCCGTCGGCGCCCAACCGATCCATCAGCGCGAAATAGGTGTCGGCGACCTCATCGGCGTCACGTTCGGTGATGTCGGCGACGTCGATGACGTCGAGCAGGCTGTAGCGGTACAAGCCCAGTGCGACATCGGTAGCCAGGCCACGAGGCACGCCCTGAGTCTCGAACTCGCTGATGTGTTTGGCGACGATGTCGGCATCGTCGCCGCGCAGCCATTCCGACATCCGCGGTGACAGCGCGGCGACCTGCTCGGCGAACCGATTGATCTCGGCGCCCACCGCCAGTGGCTGCGGGCGGTAGTTGAGCAGCCAACGGCCGGCCCGGTCGATGAGCCGCCGCAGATCCAGGGTCATCCGGTCGGTCACCGCAACCGGCAGACCGTCGCGCTCACCGGCGGCGCGGATGCGCCGCCACAATTCGCCCACCCCGAAGATGGCGTCGGTCGCGACGTAGGCGCGCACCGCGTCGATCAGTTCCACCCCGGCGTCCTCGGTGATCCGGAAGGCATAGGTGATGCCCGCGGTGTCCACCACGTCGTTGATCAGCATGGTGGTGACGATCTCGCGGCGCAGTTGGTGCTGGCGGATCTCGGGGCCGAAGCGCTGTTGCAGTACCTGCGGAAAATACTGCGGCAGCCGGGCGGCGAACACGTCCTGCTCGGGTAGGTCGGTGGACAGTACCGCCGCTTTCAGCGTCAGCTTGACGTGCGCCATCAGAGTGGCCAACTCCGGTGAGGCCAGGCCCAGCCCGGCCTCGGCGCGTCGGGCGATCTCCTTCTCCGATGGCAGCGCCTCCAGGGCGCGGTTGAGCCCGCGGTCTGCCACCAGGTGGCGGATCTGCTCGGCGTGCACCGGCAGCAGGCTCGCGGCGTTGGCCCGGCTGGTGCCCATCAGATCGTTCTGGGCGGTGTTGTCCGCCAGGACCAGCGCACTGACCTCGTCGGTCATCGATGCCAGCAACGCGGGCCGGTCGACGGCGTCGACCTTGCCGACGGTGACCAGGGCGTCGATCAGGATCTTGATGTTGACCTCGTGGTCGGAGCAGTCGACGCCGGCCGAGTTGTCCAGGGCGTCGGTGTTGATGCGGCCGCCGGCCAGGTCGAACTCGACGCGGCCCAGCGGCGTGACGCCGAGGTTTCCGCCTTCGCCGATCACCTTGGCGCGCACCTGGTTTCCGTTGACCCGGACCTGGTCGTTGGCACGGTCTCCGACGTCGACGTCGGATTCGGACTCGGCTTTGACGTAGGTGCCGATGCCGCCGTTGAACAACAGGTCCACGGGCGCCCGCAGGATCGCCCGGATCAGCACCGGCGGGGTGAGTTCGGTGATGTCCGCGTCGAGACCCAGCACGGCGGCGACCTGCGGGCTGACCGGCACGGATTTCAGGTCGCGCGCGTAGACACCGCCTCCGGCGCTGATCAGCGACTTGTCGTAGTCGTCCCAACTGGATCGGGGCAGGTCGAACATCCGCTGACGCTCGGCGAAAGACCGGGCGGGATCTGGGTCGGGATCGAGGAAGATGTGCCGATGGTCGAAGGCGGCCACCAGTCGGATGTGTTCACTGCGCAGCATGCCGTTGCCGAACACGTCGCCGCTCATATCTCCGACGCCGACAACGGTGAAGTCCTGGGTCTGGGTGTCGATTCCCATCTCCCGGAAATGCCGCTTGACCGACTCCCAGGCACCTTTCGCGGTGATGCCCATCTCCTTGTGGTCGTAGCCGACCGACCCACCGGACGCGAACGCGTCGCCCAGCCAGTAGCCGTAGGACTTGGCCACCCCGTTGGCGATGTCGGAGAAGCTGGCGGTGCCCTTGTCGGCGGCCACCACCAGATACGCGTCGTCGCCGTCGCGGCGCACGACCTGCGACGGTGCGCTGACCGCGCCGGTGGCGTGATCGACGTTGTCGGTGAGGTCGAGCAGTCCGGAGATGAACAGCGTGTAGCAGGCGATCCCTTCGTCGCGGGCCGCCTCGCGATCCGCTACCGGATTGCCGGTGGGCGTCGGTGGGCGCTTGACCACGAAGCCGCCTTTGGCTCCGGTCGGGACGATGACGGCGTTCTTGACCTCTTGGGCCTTGACCAGTCCGAGGATCTCGGTGCGATAGTCCTCGCGGCGGTCCGACCAGCGCAGCCCGCCACGCGAGACGAAGCCGAACCGCAGGTGCACCCCCTCGACCCGGGGTGAGTAGACGAAGATCTCGAACTTCGGCCGGGGCAGTGGCAACTCGTCGATCAAGCCGGCATCCAGCTTGAGCGCCAGTACGTTACGCGCGCGGGCCGAATCGGCGCGGGTGACAAAGTAATTGGTGCGTAGGGTGGCTTGAATCAGCGAGGCGAACGCGCGCAGGACCCGGTCGGTGTCCAGGCTCACCACCGCGTCGATGCCCGCCGCGACCTCCGCGGCGGCCGCCTGTGCGTCACGGTTGCGATGCGTGCACGACGGGTCGAACAGCGCCTCAAACAGTGCCACCAGGCCGCGCGCGATGCCCGGATACTCGTTAAGCACCGAGGCGATGTGGTTCTCGCTGTAGGGGAAGCGGGCCTGGCGCAGGTATTTGGCGTAGCCGCGCAGCACCACGACCTGTTGCCAGTTCAAACCGGCGCGCAGCACCAGCTCGTTGAATCGGTCGGGCTCGACACGGCCCTCCCAGATCGCGGTGACCCCGTCGGCGAATCGCTGTTCGGCATCGTCGCGCTCGACTCCGGTCTCCGGGATGTCGATGGTGGGGTGCGCTGACACCCTGAACTTGTAGATCCACACCTGCAGGCCGTCGCCGCGGGTGACGGTGAACGGCCGCTCTTCGAGCACCGCCACCCCCATGCATTGCAGCATCGGCAGCAGTTGGCTCAGCGACGCACCGTGTCCACCGAGAAACCAGGCCAACTGACTTCCGTCGGCCTCGCCGTAGTGGGTGAACACCAACTTGACCGAGTCGGCGGTCAGCCGCTCGATGATCGCGATGTCTTCGACGGCCTCGGCTGGAGTGACAGCCTGCTTGTAGATCTCGTCGAAGGCAGCGGCATAGTGTTCGGCCACCTCGACGGCGATGGAGTCCTGCGTCGCCGTCTCGAGCAGCCGGTCTCCCCAGGTGCGGGTGGCCTCGAACAGCATCGCCTGGATCCGGGCTCGGTTGTCCTCGCCGGTGTCGACCGCACGGGCGTCGGGGTCGTCGGAGATCCGGACCATGAAATGCAGCAGCGCCCAAGGGGCTTCGCTGACGCGCGCGCTGTATTCCAGGCCCACTCCGCCGAACTCGCGAACCAGGATGTCCTCCATGTGCAGCCGCACCGGGGTGGTGTAGCGGTCGCGTGGCAGATACACCAAACACGATACGAAGCGCCCGGTGCGGTCGCCGCGCAGGAACAGCAGGGTCCCGCGCCGCGAACCGAGGTCGGACACCGCCATCGCCATGTTCAGCAGCTGTTCCGGGGTGATCGCGAAAAGCTCTGAACGCGGAACGGTTTGGATGATGTCGAGCAGAAGTTGTCCGGGGTGCCCGGGTTCCTTCTCCGCGAGCGCGAGCGCATGGCGGACGGTGTGGGAGATGACCGGGATCTCGAAGACGTCAGCGTTGATCGCGCCGGCGGTGAACAATCCGACGAACCGGTGCGCGACGATGCTGTCGCCGGTGTCCTCCCGGATCACCACCACGTAGGTGTGCGAGCTGAATCGCATATAGCTGGGCACGGTAGCCTGCGCCAGAGTCAACAGACTGTCACCGATGAGCCTGGGCCGCAAAGACTTACGCAGCTGCAAAACGCCCAGCCGGGCGGCGTCATCGACCAGCACCTGTTCGTCGCGCACCACCCCCCGCTGATAGCCCAGCAGAACGAAATGCCCGTCGGCCAGCCAGTGCAGGAGGGCCGCGACATCGTGGCGGTCCGGGGCGGCGTAGTGGCCGTGCGCGTCCGACTCGACCTCGGCGGCAAGCTCGGTGAGCGCGTTGTGCATCGCCTCGGAATCGATCGCCACCTGGCGGACGTCGGCCATCACATCGGGCAGCAGGCGTTCGGTTTCGGCGAGGGTGTGCCGGTTGACGGTCGGTGAGAGCTGGACATGAATCCAGGCCTCGGCCCCCACCGTGCCATCCACGGATCTCGGCTCAACGTCTGAGCCTCTCGGCTCCACCGAACGCAGTTCCCCGGCCTCATCTCGCTGCACGGCGAACACCGGCGACATGATCCCCACGTAGGCCACCCCGAGCCGGTGCAGGAGCACCGCCACCGAGTCCATCAGCATGCCGCCGTGTTCGGTGACCACCTGCAGCGCCGGCCCGCAACCAGCCGGATCGTCGGCGGTCAACACCGCAACCCGGGTCTCACCGGCGAGCCGATGCCGCGCCAGCCGGGCGTGCGCGGCCAGCAGCGCCGGGGTCACCAGGTCGATGGCGGCTGCCCGGCTGGCGGGATCGGCGTCGGTGGGTTCGTCGCTGATCAGCGAGTCGCTGTGCGAACCGCGGTAGGTCTCGACGTAAGCCGTCGAGACCCAAGCAGGAATGCCTTGCGGCTCAGGGGGATCGGGAAATGTTGTCCACGCGGTCGATTCTTTGGTGGACTTTGTCATCCCACCCCTCCTGACTATGTGTCAGCTCCGGCAGCACGGCTACCGGAACAACATTAGTCGCGGGTGAGCCTGCGGTGGGTCACTCGATGCGGACGCGCCGCTTCGGCACCGAGACGTTCCACCTTGTTCTCCTCGTAGGCGCCGAAGTTGCCCTCGAACCAGAACCACTTGGCCTCGTTGTCGTCGTCGCCCTCCCACGCCAGGATGTGCGTGCAGGTCCGGTCGAGGAACCAGCGGTCGTGGCTGATGACGACGGCGCAACCGGGGAACTGTTCGAGGGCGTTCTCCAGTGAACCGAGCGTTTCGACATCGAGGTCGTTGGTCGGCTCGTCCAGCAGGATCAGGTTGCCGCCCTGCTTGAGAGTCAGGGCCAGGTTCAGCCGGTTGCGCTCACCGCCGGAGAGCACGCCGGCAGGCTTCTGCTGGTCTGGGCCCTTAAAGCCGAACGCCGAGACGTAGGCCCGGGACGGGATCTCGTTCTGCCCGACCTCGATGTAGTCCAGGCCGTCGGAGACCACTTCCCAGACCGTCTTCTTCGGGTCGATGCCGGCACGGTTCTGGTCGACATAGCTCAGCTTGACCGTTTCGCCGACCTTGACCGTGCCGCTGTCCGGCTCTTCCAGGCCGACGATGGTCTTGAACAGGGTCGTCTTGCCGACGCCGTTGGGGCCGATCACGCCGACGATGCCGTTGCGCGGCAGCGTGAACGACAGGTCCTTGATCAGCTGGCGCGACTCGAAACCCTTGTCCAGGTGCTCCACCTCGACGACGGTGTTGCCCAGGCGCGGGCCGACCGGGATCTGGATCTCCTCGAAGTCAAGCTTGCGGGTCTTCTCCGCCTCGACAACCATCTCCTCGTAGCGCTGCAGGCGGGCCTTGTTCTTGGCTTGGCGGGCCTTGGCACCCGAACGCACCCAGGCGAGTTCGTCCTTGAGCCGCTTCTGCAGCTTCTGGTCCTTCTTGCCCTGCACCTCGAGACGCTCGGCCTTCTTCTCCAGATAGGTCGAGTAGTTGCCCTCGTAGGGGTAGGCCCGGCCGCGGTCGAGCTCCAGGATCCACTCGGCCACGTTGTCGAGGAAGTAACGGTCGTGGGTAACCGCGAGGATGGCGCCCGGGTAGGAGGCCAGGTGCTGCTCGAGCCACAGCACGCTCTCGGCGTCGAGGTGGTTGGTGGGCTCGTCCAGAAGCAGCAGGTCGGGCTTGCTCAGCAGCAGCTTGCACAGCGCCACCCGCCGACGCTCGCCACCGGAGAGATGGGTGACGGGCTCGTCGGGCGGCGGGCAGCGCAGTGCGTCCATGGCCTGTTCGAGCTGCGAGTCGATGTCCCAGGCGTCGGCGGCGTCAAGCTCCTCCTGGAGCTTGCCCATCTCTTCCATCAGCTCGTCGGTGTAGTCGGTGGCCATCAGCTCGGCGACCTCGTTGTACCGATTGAGCTTGGCCTTGATCGGCACGCCCTCTTCGACGTTCTCCCGGACCGTCTTGGTCTCGTCCAGCGGCGGCTCCTGCAACAGGATGCCGACGGTGGACGAGACCAAGACGGTCCGGGAGAACGTCGAA